>NZ_JBRREC010000075.1:0-26432 GCF_056760015.1 Stenotrophomonas sp. STEN029
CCTCCCCCAGCCCACGAGTCGCCCGCCGCCCCCGCCGCCCCGCCGCCCCCGCCCGCCCCCCCCCCCCCCCCCCCCCCCCCCCCCCACTACAGACCGTGGTCCCTGAACACCTCCCCGCCAGCGCGACACTGCGTCGCACTTGCCCCCTGACATCGGCGGGCAAATAAGGGTAAAATGTCGCGCTTCCCCACATCTACCGGGCACGCCGATGCTGCGCATCCAGGCTGAAGCACTAACGTACGATGACGTTTCCCTCGTCCCCGCTCACTCCATCGTTCTGCCTAAGGACGTTGACCTTGGCACGCGGCTGACGCGCGACCTGCGGTTGAAGTTGCCGATTGTCTCGGCCGCCATGGATACCGTCACTGAAGCCCGCCTGGCCATTGCCATGGCCCAGATCGGCGGCATTGGCATCCTGCACAAGAACCTGACCGTCGAGCAGCAAGCTGCCGAAGTGGCCAAGGTCAAGAAGTTCGAATCCGGCGTCATCCGCGACCCGATCACCGTTGGTCCGGAAACCACGATCCGTGACGTGTTGGCCCTGACCCAGGCGCACAACATCTCCGGCGTGCCGGTGGTTGGCAGCGATGGCCTGCTGGCCGGCATCGTCACCCACCGTGACATGCGCTTCGAGACCGAGCTGGACGATCCGGTCCGCCACATCATGACCAAGAAGGATCGCCTGGTCACGGTGAAGGAAGGCGCGGCCTCGGACGAAGTCCTGTCGCTGCTGCACAAGAACCGCATCGAGAAAGTCCTGGTGGTCAACGACGCGTTCGAACTGCGCGGCCTGATCACGGTCAAGGACATCCAGAAGAAGAGCGACAACCCCAACGCTGCCAAGGACGCCGCAACGCGCCTGCTGGTTGGTGCTGCGGTCGGCGTTGGTGGTGACACCGACCGCCGCGTCGAGGCGCTGGTCGCCGCCGGCGTGGACGTGCTGGTGGTGGACACCGCGCACGGCCATTCGCAGGGCGTTCTGGACCGCGTGCGCTGGGTGAAGAAGAACTTCCCGAACGTACAGGTCATCGGTGGCAACATCTGCACCGGTGATGCTGCGCTGGCCCTGCTCGACAGCGGCGCCGATGCGGTCAAGGTTGGTATCGGCCCGGGCTCGATCTGCACCACGCGCGTTGTCGCGGGTGTCGGCGTGCCGCAGGTCACCGCGATCGACCTGGTTGCCGAAGCGCTGCAGGATCGCATCCCGCTGATCGCCGACGGTGGCATCCGTTACTCCGGCGACATCGGCAAGGCGCTGGCCGCTGGTGCGTCGACGGTGATGATCGGCGGCCTGCTCGCAGGTACCGAGGAGTCGCCGGGCGAAACCGAACTGTTCCAGGGCCGCTCCTACAAGAGCTACCGTGGCATGGGGTCGCTGGCTGCGATGGAGAAGGGGTCCAAGGACCGCTACTTCCAGGACGCCGCCACCGCCGACAAGCTGGTGCCGGAAGGCATCGAAGGTCGTGTGCCGTATCGCGGCCCGGTTGGCGGCATCATCCACCAGCTCATCGGTGGCCTGCGCGCGACCATGGGCTATGTGGGCTGCGCCACCATCGAAGAAATGCGCACCAAGCCGAACTTCGTCAAGATCAGCGGTGCCGGCCAACGTGAGAGCCACGTCCACGACGTGCAGATCACCAAAGAGCCGCCGAACTACCGCGCTTGATGCGGTAAGCAGAAGAGGAACGTGGACCTGGTCCCGTTCCTCTTTCTCTATCCGCCATTCGTTTTGCATCGACTCCCGTTTTCATTGATCACTTGCCGGGCTTTATGACCAACATCCATAACGACAAGATCCTCATCCTCGATTTCGGCGCACAGTACACGCAGCTGATCGCGCGCCGCATCCGCGAGTTCGGTGTGTACTGCGAAATCTGGGCATGGGACCACGATCCGGCCGAGATCGCCGCTTTTGGTGCCAAGGGCATCATCCTGTCCGGCGGCCCGGAAACCACCACGCTGCCTGGCGCGCCGGCTGCGCCGCAGGAAGTGTTCGACAGCGGCCTGCCGCTGCTGGGCATCTGCTACGGCCTGCAGACCATGGCCAAGCAGTTGGGCGGTGGCACCGAAGCCGCTGACCAGCGCGAGTTCGGCCATGCCGAGGTCAAGCTGGTCGGCAACGACGCACTGTTGGGTGGCCTGTCCGACCACAACGGCGAGCCGCGCCTGGATGTGTGGATGAGCCACGGCGACCACGTCACCCACGTGCCGCCGGGCTTCGCCATCACCGCCGTGACCGACCGCATCCCGGTGGCCGCGATGGCCAACGAAGACAAGCGTTGGTACGGCGTGCAGTTCCACCCGGAAGTGACCCACACCAAGCAGGGCTCGGCGCTGCTGAAGCGCTTCGTCACCGATATCTGCGGCTGCGCCACGCTGTGGACCGCGGCCAACATCATCGACGATCAGATCGCCCGCGTGCGCGAGCAGGTTGGCAGCGATGAAGTGATCCTCGGCCTGTCCGGCGGCGTTGATTCCTCGGTGGTCGCAGCACTGCTGCACAAGGCCATCGGCACCCAGTTGACCTGCGTGTTCGTCGACACCGGCCTGCTGCGCTTCCAGGAAGGCGACCAGGTCATGCAGATGATGGCCGAGAACATGGGCGTCAAGGTCGTGCGCGTGAATGCCGCCGACCGTTACTTCAAGGCACTGGAAGGCATCAGCGATCCGGAAGCCAAGCGCAAGATCATCGGCAACCTCTTCGTCGAAATCTTCGATGAAGAATCGAACAAGTTGAGCAATGCCAAGTGGCTGGCGCAGGGCACGATCTATCCGGACGTGATCGAGTCGGCTGGCAGCAAGACCGGCAAGGCACACGTCATCAAGAGCCACCACAACGTGGGCGGCCTGCCGGAAGACATGAAGCTCAAGCTGGTCGAGCCGCTGCGTGAGCTGTTCAAGGACGAAGTGCGTCGCCTCGGCGTCGAACTCGGCCTGCCGCGCGCGATGGTCTATCGTCATCCGTTCCCGGGTCCGGGCCTGGGCGTGCGCATCCTCGGCGAAGTGAAGCGCGAATACGCTGAACTGCTGGGCAAGGCCGACGCGATTTTCATCGAGGAACTGCGTGCCGCCGATCTGTACGACAAGACCAGCCAGGCCTTCGCCGTGTTCCTGCCGGTCAAGTCGGTGGGTGTGGTTGGCGATGCACGTGCCTATGAGTGGGTGATTGCACTGCGTGCAGTGGAGACCATCGACTTCATGACCGCGCATTGGGCGCACCTGCCGTACGACTTCCTCGGCCGCGTCTCCAACCGCATCATCAATGAACTGCGTGGCGTCTCGCGCGTGGTCTACGACATCTCCGGCAAGCCGCCTGCGACGATCGAGTGGGAGTGATCGGGTATCTGATACGGCGCGGTAGCAACTGGCGCTAGCAAGTCAAACGCCCGTGTAGCGCGTAGTGCTGTTCAATGAGCAACCCGGAATCCGATGCCAGACCTCTGGCATCGGATTTTTCTTTTGTGGGAGCGGCGTAAGCCGCGAAGCACGTACATCATCAAGATGGCACGGGTGCCCGGAGAGCTCGAACAGCGTCAGCTTCGCGGCTTACGCCGCTCCCACAGGCCAGCGCTTTGCCTGAGGACAGCTGCATTGAGCGCGATGCGGGAGTTGCGTCATCCTGGGCAAGTCTGGTCCGGAACTCGGCCCTTCACTGCATTGGCGCGCGCGCGACAGGTGATATGTCCTTCGGCATCCGCCGCCAGGCGAGCACTGATCCGATCCTTCAGCAAGGCGCGCTCCTCGGCGGTCATTGCCGCGAGCGTCGAGCCGACGCTGGGCGCACCGAGCGCAGTGGACCAGAAATCCTCCAAATCGGCGAAGGTGCGGGATACGTCGATTTCGCGGGTTTCAATCGCTTCCAGGCCCGCATCGCTCCACAACTGCTGCAATACCTCGATTCGCGATGCTTCAGGGCTGGGTGGCGACGGAACGGTATGGCCAAGCCCGCGCATCTCTGCCAGCAACATCTCATAGGGGAATCCGCCACCCGGCATGTCCCAGGCGTACGCGGCGACGCTGCCGCCCGGGCGAACCACGCGTGCCATTTCAGCCACACCGCGAGCGGGCTCCGGGACAAAGAAGATCACCAGCGGCATCACGGCGATATCGAAGGCAGAAGCCGGGCAGGGCAGGGCCATCGCATCACCTTGTTCAAACACTGCTGCCTGCAGCGCTGGTTGGGCTTGCGCATAGGCGAGCTGTTCGCGGGATGGATCCACACCGTGCAGCGACGCTGGCGCGCTGCGTTCGGAGATCATCTGGGTGAAAGCGCCGTTGCCACAGCCCACATCCAACCATTGCTGCTGTGGTGCCGGGGCTAGCCAATCGAGGAATACTTCGCCGGCAAGCTGGCTCCATGCACCCATGTAGCGCTCATACGCAGCGCCATCGCGAAAGCGGATTTCGTTGGTCGTCATATCAGGCCTCAAGGAACATCATCAGCGTAGCCGAAAGATACAGCCCCAGTCCGAACACGGTATGCGTGGCCAGGCTGCGCAGGCAGTTCTGCAGCGGCGTTGGCGTCTTCGATGCCATGAACCCTGCACCCATCGCAGGCTGCATCACCAATAGCGGTGCCACTACGGTCGCTGCGCCTACGGCCAAGGCAGGTGGCAAGGTGGGGCGATGCAGCCAGGACGGGCCTTGAATCGCCAGCAGCAAGGCTGCGAATGCGATGCCAACGGCGTAGTGGATGCCCCAGCCAAGCAGCCGCTCGCCGGGTATTGCCGCCGCATGCCTGATGCTGGGATGGGCGAAGGTGCCCCCGCGCAGGTGACCGGCCCAGCGCCCGAGCAGTGCGTAGTCGAGCGTGGCCGCGCCGAGTCGTTTGAGGGTTTGGGTCCAGGCATCCATCACGATGGTCGCCCCGATTCCAACCACTACCATCCGCAGTACATCCATCCACGTCATGTCGGTTCCTCTGCAATGACCCATCTGTTGCCCGAGACATGCTAAAAGTTGAAGTCAACTTCAAGTCAAGGGTCTAGGATGGACATCGCAGAAGTCGCCAGGCGAACGGGGCTGCCGTCCTCCACGCTACGGTTCTACGAAAACAAGGGCCTGATCGTGGCAAGTCGCGCAGCGGGTGGGCGGCGGCACTTTGCGGCCGACGTGCTTGACCAACTGGCTTTGATTGCCCTCGGTCAGGCTGGTGGGCTGTCGCTGGATGAGATCCAGGCCATGCTGTCGCCGAAAGGTGCCCCGCGGGTTGATCGGACGCTGCTGCTGGCCAAGGCCGACGAGATCGATGCAACCGTAAAGCGCCTGCGGGCGATGAGCCAGGGTCTGCGTCATGCAGCAGCATGCCCTGCGGTGAACCACGCCGAATGCCCAACATTCCGGCGCTTGCTCAAGGTGGCTGCCGCTGGGCGGTTGAGGCCGGACGCGGCCAAGCCGAAGGTTGCAAGACGCAGTCCGCGGGCCGGCAGTTGATTGGTTCCGTGCTTGCTCAGTGCGAGTTGCCCTGAAGACGGCGACGCTTCCGGCAATACGCGCTACCTCTTTGTCCGGTTGGCTGTGGTGTTCTTCAGTCTCAGCAAGCGGAACGGTTGCGTGGGATCGGCGCCAGCAGATCCGGTTGTTCCATCTGGGGTGCCGCTCTCAGGGCGTCCCGCCCGGCTTCAGCGGAACGTTACATTGACCGTGGCGGTTGCCGAGAACGGCCCCAGTTGTGCGGTGTCGTCGGTCCAGATCAACGAGGCGAGAAAGTCGTAGTTCATCAGCGTGTTGTTGACTGGACCCAGTGCAATGGATTTCTTGAGTTGGATGAAGTGGCCGGGTGTATCTGCCTGGGATATCGCGATGCCGAAGCCGCCGTTGAGTTTCGGCATGATCAGGATGCCGTCCTTGACAGTGTTGAGGGTACTGATTGAAGCGATCAGCGTTCGATTGCTGCATTCATTGCCCGCGCCGGGATGGGTCATGTCGACCTGGATTTGAAAAGGGACCTGTGACTGGACCTTGCCTTTGTTGATGTCCGCAACCGGGATGCGGCCAAAATTCACCATGCTTCCCGAGTTGCCGATGATCGTGATGCTCGGATTACAGGCGATGAAGTGGATCTGTCCGAGCCCGGACACACCTGCGCGGAAATTCGAGTTGGGTACGGTGTTCAGGCCGCCCTCGCCATCCACCTGGAATAGATCGTAGACCCCCCAGTTGTTGATTTGTCCATTCTGGGGCGGTGGGCTGCCTGTGGCCTTGATGTAGATGGAGAAGGTGACGTACAACACCATCGAGGTTGCACATCGTTTTGCCCTGGCGTTGTTCCAATACATCTTGCAGTTCGGGCGGTTGGCTGGCGGCACGGTTCCTTTGCCTGCCAGCATTCTGGGGTCGCCTCCGTTGATGTCGTGGTCGACATTCTTGATGGTCACGCCAATCTCGATCGAAGGATGGATCTGTGCAACGGTTCTGTCCGGGTCCCAGTAGAAGAAAGCGTCTTCCCCTTGCGGTGCACCTTGCGCGTCCACGCAGCGGAAGCTCACGGTGTAGTCCTCCGAGCGCCACAGCAGCCGGCCACGAACTGCGTCACCCTTGGAAATCACGATCTCGTCGTGCAGTGTGATGACCTGATTGATGGATTCGGTCATGGCATCCTTGCAGGACAGGGCCCACGCTGCGTTTGGCAGCACCAGTAGAAGCATCAGTGCTGAAAAGCCCTTGAGTAATACTTTCTTCATCGTCAATTTCATTGTCGTTGGCCCGGCGGAACGCAGTGCAATGCGACGCGCCGGTAACCGGGCAGGGTCATGTGGGAAGGGCTTGCCTGGATCTGCTCCAGGCGCATCTCACAGCGCTGATCAGGTCTCGTGCCCCAGCGGACGGAGAGCCGGTCGCCCAGGTGCACGCCACTGACGAAGATCTCGCCATTGGGGCCGGCGATGCCGCGGCTCAGGCCATCGTTGTCGAATACCGTGGCGCCGAGGGGTACGCGGATATCCTCGACCAGGATGGGGTGGATCATCAGGCTGATGCCACGACGGGTCTCAAAGTCCACCCGCGTCAAGGCACCGCGGGTTGGAACAATGTTTCTGGCAGTCCTGCTGGCATCGATGTCAGCGCCAAGGTCATCGGTGCGCAGGGCCACCCGATTGCTGCGATAAGCGCTGACGCCGCTGACCAGGCCATAGCCGCGCCGGTCCAGCCGCACACCGGACTGATTCTCCAGGCCGAGGCCTGCGCCATCCTGTGCATGCACCAGCACATTGGTACGGTGCAAGGACTGCGCGAAGGTAAGGCCATTGCGGTGCAGGACCCAGCCGCCGCGTACCCCCCAGTTGATCTGGGAGTAGCTGTCCGCAAGCGTGCCCCCGATCGTGGCGACGCCCTTGCTCCCCATGTAACGCAGGTTTGCCGAACCGATCTTGCCGGTATCGGATTTACCAATGTTCAGCCCGTAGCCCAACCGGTCGCCATCCAGCAGCGAGCCATTCATCCCCGATTGGTAGCTTGCACCGCTCCTGCGTGAGTGGCTGTAGGAAGCAGAACTGCTGCTGCGGCGCAGTCCCAGGCCATCAAGCGGCAGTGAAAGCGTCAGCCCGAATGAACGGTCGGCGCGGTTGTAGCGTCCTTCGCTGTGCCTGAAGTAGGTGCCAAAGCTGATGGCGCCCAAGCGGCCGTTCAATCCCAGCTGCAGTTCACGCTCTCGTTCACTGGCGCCCCAATAGTCCTGCTTGTTGTAGCTGGCATTGAGCGAGTAGTCGTCCGATATGCGCTGGTTCAGCGCGATTTCCAGGCGGTTGCGTTTGTTGTGGTAGCGCTGGCTTTGGATCAGATGCTGCCGCGCTTGCGTCCACGGCGCTGCGTGATCGGGGTATTCGATCTGCTCGTCGTAGCTGGCTTCGTAATAGCCGTGGCGCCATTGCGCACGCTCCGCCGAGGCATCGCTGAAATCGTAGTAGCCGGAGGTGGAGTAGCGATGACCGACCAGACGGAACTCGGTCCCATGTGCATTCAGTGACTTGGAATACAGGAAGCGATAGCTCTGGCCGTTGCTGACCTTGCCCTGGGCAAGCCGGGTGCGGGCGTGGATGACATCGATGGAGGCCGAGCCAAACTTGCCCAGGCTTTGGGCCGCACCAACCGCTAAAGCGCTGTAGTTGGCGGACAACAGCAGGCCGGCATACGGTGTGGTGTCCGATGCCAGCCCGCGTGCTGCGGTAGCCTGCACAAAACGCGGCTGGTAGCGGTCGTAGCCATTGCGCAGTTCGCCGCCGCTGAATTCGTAGTGCACCAGGCCCGGTCGCAGCATGGTTTCGACCGCGGAAAAGGATTGCTTGTAACGTTGCAGCGAACCGTCGGCTTCGACAATGGAGACATCCAGTTCGCCACTCAGACGATTGGGCACGATATCGTCGATCTGGAAGGGACCCGGGGCCACGTTCAATGCATAGATGAGGCTCCCGTCCTGACGGATTTCCACACGTGCATTGCTGGCGGCGATGCCGCGCACCACGGGGGCATAGCTGCGCTGGCTGTAAGGCAGCATCTCATCGTCGTTGGACATCTGTATGCCGCGAAAGCGCACGCTGTCAAAGACCCCATGTGCGGTATAGGTATCACCAAGCGTCAACCTGCTGTGCGAGGACCCTAGATCGGTCTCGGCACGGAAGCCCTGTGTTGTCCAGTGCGTTCGGCTGTCATTGTTTGATCGGTTGGCACTGGCGGTATGGCGGAAGCGCCACATGCCTGCATTGAGCGTGCTGTTGATCGATGCAAAAAAGTAGTCATCGCGGCGCTGCTGCTTGTGGTCGTTGTGCGCGCCATTTAATGCGTAGTCGACCAGCAGCGCGTTGATGCCCTGGTCGCGCAGCCCCTTTGGAATATGTCCGCGCGGCAGGTTGAGCAGGTGCACCTGGGGTACACGCAGATCCAGACGCTGCTGGTTGCCGTTATAGCTGACGCGTGCATCAGGAATGGAATGGGCAAGTACATGGCAGTCAGGTGCATCGCCTGCACCAGTCTCCGCATCCTCCAGGCGGATGCCCCACTGCTTGAGCCGGCTGCGCGAAAGGCAGGGTTCGGTCTGGCCGGACGGGGACGCCGCAAACACGATTTCTTCGCGAGCCACCTCATTGCCATTGAGATAGATGGCGAATGGATAGGTGCCGGGCAGGATTGCGCCGGGGCGGGATAGCGCGGCGACATCCGCTTGGCTGCTGCCGGCGCGCAGAAAATCCATATTGAAATTTGCTGCAGCAACTGCACTGTCGATGCTGAATGCATTGAGGGCAATCGCCAGTGGTGCCAAGCGAGGGGCAGCACTTCCCGGCCGCGGCGTTACACGGATTCTGCGAAGCATGAAGGAAATCGCGAAGTGGATCGGAGTTTGGCTCAGGACCGGAATGGCACATCGTTGACGTCGCTGATGCCGCCGTAGTCGTTGATGTAGCCAAAACGCAGCGACTGGACATCGCCAAGGTCGAGCTTGGACAGCGGCACGGAGAGTGTCTGGCCGGGCGCGATCATGTCCAGCTCGATATCGTTGCCGATGCCCGCGGTTGCCCGGCCTTGCAGATGCGAGAAGGTGATATGCATCGGACTGTTGTTGCGAACCTCCAGGCGTTGGCCGTCGGTGCGCCACTGCAAGCTGCGCGCGGCTTCATCCAGCGTCTGGTCGAGGCCACGCGGCCGGTAGAACAGCTTGATACGGGTGCGGATGGCTACCTGCAGAACGTTGTCGGCTTCCGCAGTTGGGGGGATTTCCTGCACGTTGATCCACAACAGCGACTCCTTGTCGGCTGGTAGCCCGCTGCCGGCGTAAATGGTGCGGACGACTGCCTGCTCGCCTGGCGCCAACTGCATCAGTGGAGGTGTGATCACCATTGGCAGGTCGCTTGGGACTGCGGAGTCGTCACCGTCGTCCAGCCAGGTCTGGACCATGTAGGGAAGGCTGCTTTTGTTGGAAAGCGTCATCGCGGCGGAGGCGGACTTTGCGTCATAGATGACGCGTGTGGTCTGCACTTGCACCGCTGCATGGGCAGCATGGGGTGAGGACAGGCAGAGCAGCATGGCCAGGGCGATCCACCACTTCGTCGGCGGGCAGTTGGAGGCGTGCATGAGAATCATCGGGCTTGCTATGGAGTTCACTGTTAGGGCGGGCGCTCACGCGGATAAGCCGCGGGGCTGGGAACGACAACGCGTCCTCAGCCCCACGGACAGCATCAGCGGTACTCGATGGAGAACGTCGAGTTCGCGTCGGCGATGCCGGCACCGACATCCTTCTCGAAGGACTTGTAGCGCGCCTTCAGATTGACGCTTGCCTTGCCCGTGGCAGCAACGGTGACCAGTGCCGGGTCCATCAGGTCCTGATTGATCGGGAATACCTTGTCGTTGTTGTCCAGGATCTCAATGCCGACGCCAGTTGCCTTGCTTACCGCAAGCAGTTCCGGATGGCCGGCTGGCGTGGTGCCGTCAAAGCGCAGCGTGTAGGTGCCGGCTTCACAGTTTTCCATGTCGATGTTGAAGCTCTTGGGCGCCGACACATCACCGGCTTCCTTGAACAGTGTGGTCGGGAAAGTACCGATGGTGACGGTCTGGTCCACACTGGCCGTGCTTACGTCGCATGTGGACTGGACGATCTCGCCCTTGAAGGTGATGGTGCCCGATGCGGCCTGCGCCGCAGGTGCCATCAGGCAGGACAGTGCAAGCGCCAATGCGGCGGTCTTGGCGACGTTGGTGTTGATGAAGTTCATTTGTCTTTCCTGTTTGTTGCGGGTGACGTCAACACTGCTCGTGCATTTGCTGCGGAGTGTTGGTTGACCGTGGTGATGCCTGCAGCGCAGTTGGTAGCAGTTGAAAAGAACGCGAGTCGAGGGCGGCGTTGCGAAGCAGGCTGTACCCGTACGTCGGCGATGCAGGCGCGGGGGTTGGCTCATGCGTTTTCTGCATGAGTGGTTGGGAAGGGCTCACTCCAGGTGCTGCGAGCAAGTGCGGTGGTGGAACAACTACGTGATGAAGCAAAGACCTGTGTGAGTGGCCACCCCGCTGTTGGCGGAACAGCGCAATGCATCAGGCGCAACCTGCGCTATCGCGCTGATTGGCGATGACATGGATTTCGTCCAGGCAGAGAGCCCGTAGGTTGAGGCGTGGCTGCGCGGAGTTGACCGTCAACTCACGATGGAATTGGACTTGCGCGGGGCATGCTGTTCAGCGCAGATGCTCGGTAATCCGAATGCGCACCTCGTGCGCTTGCGGGGTGTCCCGCTATGACAGGGAGGGGAGCATGCCTGGCTTGGAGTTGCCAGCGAAGCTGGCAGTGCATACTCCGGCCGCGTAGTGGGTGCTTGTGATTGGTGGTGCTGATATGCCTTGAAGCTTCAAATCGAGCCGAAAATATTATGTTTTCCAGCTGATCCAGGCTGTAGGTATTCCCCAGACTGTGGGCGGCGAAAAGTGATGAAACAGCGGGGAATTTGCGCTGATCGCATTCGGATTTGCCGCTGGAATGCTTTTGAATGCCAGTGTTGATCGTGTGGATACGACCAGGTATTCATGTTCCGGGGCGCGGGAATTGAGAAGCAGACTTGATCGCAGTGCGGCTCGGGGTGCAGATGAATAGGCGCGACAGGGTGTCGGTCCTGGCGTGGAGAGAAGGCTCGGAAGCAAGCTCATCCGCTATGTTGTGGTCGAGTGGGGCGTTGCGCGCTAGCTGTGCGGTTTCCAGCTGCCGTGTGCCTGCTCGGATGGGGTTGGGCCGGATTGTGATCTCGGTCGGCGGAAGCGCGCTTGCGCTTCTGTGCGCCATCGGGTGTTGGACACCGTTGCGATGTGTCACTGCGCTGTAATCGTTATCCTTCGCTACCGCGTACACACGGTTTTCACTTCAGCCACGCCTGCTGTACTGCATGATGTTGCTGCGTGATCGGTGGAGGCAATGCATCAGGGGGAAGTGCAATGCTTTGGGACGAGGCTGTTGAACCGTCACCAGGGAGGGGGAGATTGACGGATTTGTATGTGCAGTTGCAGGCAGTGTTGGACGCGTTGCCGCAGATGGCTGCGATGGTTCACGATGGTGTGCCCGTGCAGGCCAATCTGCGTTGGCGTGAGTTCTTCGGCAATGATGCGGCGCTGGGAAGTTCACGTGATTGGCTTGAGCGTGTGCATGCCGATGAGCGTGCGCTGGCGATAGCGGGCTGGCGCGAGTTCCTGCTGCATGGGCATGCGCCCGCATTTGAATGTCGTCTGCAGGATGAGGCCGGCATCGAACACTGGTTCGAGGTGCGCCTGGGGAGCCCCGCAGCGGAGGTTCCGTTGCAGGCGGTGACAATGACGGATATCAGTGCCAGGCGTCGCCTGCGTCATTCTCTGGAGCAGAGCCTGGATCTGCAGGACCGGATGCTGGATGCCAGCATGGACTGCATCCAGGTGATAAACAGCGACGGCACGGTGCGGCACATGAATCGCTCCGGCTGCGTGGCGTTCGGGCTGCCGCAGGACGAGCGCACGTTCGGAATGCAGTGGGCCGATCTTTTGCCTGCGGCTTTTCGCAACAAGGGACGGCGAGCGTTGGCGCAGGCCGCGGGTGGGCGGGCGGCGCGCTTTGCAGGCCAGACCGGCAGCGAAGGCGCGCTTACGCAGTTCTGGGACAACGTCCTCACCCCGATGTTTGACGGGCAAGGACAGGTGAGCGGCATCCTGTGTGTCTCGCGTGATGTCAGCCGGCAGCAGCACGCCGAGCGGCGGCTGCGGATCGCCTGCGAAATCGATGAGTTGACCGGTTTGCCAAATCGGCGCTCGTTCAATCGCAGGCTGCGGTTGAGCTTGCAGCGCCAGCGTGAGTGCAATGGAACCCTTGGGTTGATGATCATCGACCTGGATCACTTCAAGCACGTCAACGACACGTTGGGGCATTCGGCTGGCGATCACCTGCTGCGGGTGCTGGCCAGGCGGGTTGCGGCGCACGTTTCCGACACGACCCTGGTCACGCGCCTGGGGGGCGATGAGTTCGCGGTGGTACTGGAGCACATTGCCGGTGAGGCCGAGTTGCTGCAGGTTGCCGAAGGCATCAGTTTGCTGGCCGAAAGCTCGGTGACCTTTGCCGGGCAGGTGATCAATACCGGGATGAGTATCGGCTGTGCCATGTATCCACGCGATGCCTGTGATCCGGCGGAGCTGTTGAAAGCAGCCGACACCGCGTTGAATGATCTGAAGGCCAACGGGCGCGGTGGCGTGCGTTTGTACAGTCGGCGGTTGATGGCCATCGCCGAGGAGGCAGCGAATCAACGATTGATGGCGCGCCAACTGGTGCGCGACGGTGGCGTGGTGCCGCATTACCAGCCGAAGGTGAACCTGCAGGATGGTCGCGTCGTCGGTTACGAGGCATTGCTGCGTTGGCCTTGCGTCGAAGACAAAGGCATCGGCGAAGACTGCCAGCTTGATGAGGCGTTTCGCGATTATGAGCTCGCTTCCCGTCTGGCCGAGGCCATGCATCTGCAGGTATTGGCGGATATCCGTGCGTGGCAGGCGCAGGGCCTGCAGGTGTTACCGATCGCAATCAATGCCGCGCCGGTGGAGTTCCTCCGTGACGACTTTGCCGAGATCCTGCTGGAGAAACTGCAGCGGTTTGCGGTCGACCCGGTGTTGATCGAGCTGGAGATCACCGAGCAGGTACTGACCGATCGTGGCTCAGCTTTCGTCGCCCGTGCGCTGGGTCTGTTGAAGGACGCCGGCATGCGGATCGCACTGGACGATTTTGGTACCGGGCATTCCTCATTGGCGCACCTGCGCGACTACCCGATTGATGTGCTCAAGATCGATCGCAGCTTCGTCGCCCGCATGGTGGCCGAGCCATCGATCCGCGCGATAGTCGAAGCGGTCGGCAAGCTTGGGCCGAGCTTGCGCCTTGATCTGGTTGCCGAGGGAGTGGAGAACGCCAGCCAGCGGCAGATCCTGATTGAGGCTGGTTACCGGATTGGCCAGGGTTTCCTGTATGACCGTGCGGTCGACGCCGCGCAGGTGGCGCAGCGCCTGCAGGGGGCGCCGAAGCTGTCGACGGCGTAAGTATCAATCGGCCTGGCCGTGCTGCGCCTCCACCAGCCGCAGCCAGGCCTGTGCGGCGGCAGACAGATAGCCGCCGCGCCGCCAGGCCAGCACCATTTTCCAGTCCAGCTCCGGCTCATCCAGCGGCACGATCACGACGTCCGCACGCGGGCGGGCGTTGGCGATCATGCGTGGCAGCAGGGCCACGCCCAGACCCGCCGCGACCAGCGCGACGATGAAGTCCGGTTGGCCGCTGCGGGTGACTTCGCGCGGGCTGAAGCCGCGAACCTGGCAGGCCTGGATGATGTGGCGGTTCAGCAGGAAGCCCTTCTCGAACAGCACAAAAGGCACATCTGCCAGATCCTGCAGTTGCAGGGTGGCCGAGCCCGCCAATGGGTGCTGGCGCGGCAGCAGCGCGACCAGCGGTTCGGTGCGCACCGGTTGCCAGTCCAGGTCGTCGGCGACCGGCAGCAGACTGGCGGCCAGCTCGATCTCGCCGGCGCGCAGGCTTTCCTCAAGTGCCTCGCTGCCGCGTTCGAGTACACGCAACTCGATCTGCGGATGGAGCTGGCGGAAGCGTGCAAACACCGGCGCGAACAGGATGTCGCTGCCCAGCGAGGCCAGGCCCAGGTGCAGTTCGCCTCGCTGCAGGTCGCGCAGTTCTTCCAGTTCGCGCAACATGTCTTCGCGTTCGCCGAGCAGGGCCAGTGCGCGGCGGTAGACGATCTGCCCAGCTGGGGTCAGCCGTACCCCGTTGCGGGAGCGCTGCAGCAGCACTTCACCCAGCTCATCCTCCAGCTGGCGGATGGCCTTGCTGATGGTTGGTTGGGTCGCGAATACTGCTTCGGCGGCCGCTGAAAAGCCGTCATGGCGGACCACTTCCACCAACATGCGTAGCTGCCTGATATCCATTCTTAAATGGAATCCTATGGATGCAATCAATTCATTTTATTTATAGATAAGCCCGGCGTACATAGGAGGAATGGAAACCTTGATGTCGTCATTGCGTCGCGGCCAACTCGGACTGCGACGTGGGTTGCGCCGTAGCGCCGGCTTGCAGATCGGCGTGCTGGTGGTGATCTGGCTGCTGGCGCAGGCGCTGATGCAGCGCCTGGGCGTGCCGGTACCCGCCGGCATCGTTGGCTTGTTGGTGCTGCTGCTGGCCTTCGCGATGCGCTGGTTGTCGCCGCGCTCGTTCGCGCGTGGTGCGCAGTGGCTGCTGGCGGAAATGCTGTTGTTCTTCGTGCCAGCGGCAATGATCCTGCTCGATAACCGGCAGATGTTCGGTTTGCTTGGACTGAAACTGTTGCTGGTGGTGGTGGGCGGCACCTTGCTGGTGATGGCAAGCACGGCGGTGACCGTCGAACTGTTGCTGCGGTGGAGCCTGCGCTATGAAGCTTGACGCGCTGATCCAACAACCGGGGCAATTGCTGTGGCCGGTGTTCTGGGCCGTGCTGACGGTGGCGGTCTACCTGCTGGCCAAACAGTTGTATCTGCGCAGCGGCAAGGCCTGGGCGTCACCGTTGATCACTGCGCCATTGGTCCTGCTGGGTCTTGCGTTGGTGTTGCACGCCAACTACCACGACTACCTGCGTGGCACGCATTGGCTGGTGGCAATGCTGGGGCCGGCGACGGTTGCGTTCGCGGTGCCCATCCATCAGCAGCGGGCGTTGATTGCGCGGCATTGGAAGGTGCTGGGTGCAGGTGTGTTGGTCGGTAGTGGGGTGGCGATCGTCGCTGCGTGGGCGATGGCCACGGCTCTGCACCTGTCGCCGGAGCTGCGCCTGAGCCTGGCGCCGCGCTCGGTCACCACACCGTTTGCGATGGACGTCTCCGGACGCATCGGTGGCATCCCCGGGCTGACTGCGGTGTTCGTGATCATCACCGGCGTCTGCGGCTCGCTGTGCGGACAGGTGCTGCTCAAGCTACTGCCGGTGCGCAGTGCGATGGCACGTGGTGCGCTGTTTGGCATGGGCGCGCATGGCATGGGCGTGGCCAAGGCGCGCGAGCTGGGCGAGAGCGAGGGGGCAATCGCCGGGCTGGTGATGGTGATGGCCGGTGTGTTGAACGTCGCCGTCGCGCCCTTGTTGGTGATGCTGCTGCAGCGCTGACGACGGCTGGGCTCAATTCAGGCCGGGGTGTCGCCGGCCCGGGCGTTCTGCAGGATGTCTTGCCGACGCGCCAATACCGCTTCGCGGTGGGCGATATAAGCGTTGGCGCCGAGGATGATCAGGGCGCCGATCACGGTCCAGCGGTCCAGTGTTTCACCGAACAGCAGCCAGCCCATGACTACCACCAAGGGCAGCTGGGTGAAGCTGATGGGGGTGAGTGCGGAAACTTCACCCAGCTTGAGCGCACGGGTCCACAGCAGCTGGCCCAGTGTGCCCATCACGCCGGTCGCCACCAGCCACAGCCAGGCGATGCCGGTCGGCCAGACCCAGACGAACAATGCCGGAATCAACGACAGCGGCACCCAGAACACATAGGTGTAGAACACCACGGTATCCGGGCTGTCGACGCGGGTGAGCTGCTTGATCTGGATCGCGACCAGCGCGCTGAGCACGGCGGCCAGCACCGCGATCAGGCTGCCGAGCTCGAAGCTGTGGGCGCCTGGACGGACGATCACCAACACCCCGATGAAGCCGACAATCACCGCCGCCCAGCGGCGGAAGCGGACCTTCTCACCCAGCCACAGCACGGCGGCGATGGTGACGAACAACGGTGTGGAGTAGGACAGGGAGATGGCTTGCGACAGCGGCAGGTGGCCAATGGCCCAGAAACCACACAACATCGAGGCAAGGCCAATTGCGCTGCGCAGGAAGTAGCGCGGCAACTGCTGGGTACGCAACGGCGCGTGGCCCGGCCGCAGCAGCATCGGCAACAGCGCCAGCAGCCCGAAACTGTTGCGGAAGAACGCTACTTCCTGGGTGGGGACATAGGCGGTTGCCAGACGGATGGCGATGGCCATCAGGCCGAAAGCCATGGCGCTGCCGAACATCAGCAGGGCAGCGCGCATTGCGGTGGAGCGGGGTGCAGCCAAGGCAGTATTCACCAGCGGGCGCCAACCAGCCTTGGTTCGGGTTCAATCGGTACGCCGAACTTCTCCAGCACGGCTGCAGATACACGTCGGGCAAACGCCAGCAGCTCGGCGCCGGTGGCATTGCCGTGGTTGACCAGCACCAGGGCGTGGTTGGGCGAGACGCCGGCATCGCCGTCACGCTGGCCTTTGAAGCCGGCCTGCTCGATCATCCATGCCGCCGATACCTTGCGGTTGCGCACATCGTTGCCGGGGAACACGGGCAGCTCGGGGTAGTGCTGCAGCAGCACGTCGATCTGTTCCAGCGGCAGGATCGGGTTCTTGAAGAAGCTGCCGGCATTGCCGAGTACATCCGGGTCAGGCAGCTTGCGTTGACGGATGGCGATGACGGCATTGGCCACGTCGGCCGAGACCGGGAACTCAATTCCCATGGTCTGCAGCTCCTCGCGGATGCCGGCATAGTCCAGCTGCAGCTCGTGCAGCAGCGGCAAGCGGAACTCGACGGCGGTGATCAGGTAGCGATCAGCCTCATGCTTGAACAGACTGTCGCGGTAGCCGAAGCGGCAGGCTTCCTGGTCCAGGCGCACCCAGACCTGCTCCTGCCGGTCCCAGGCCTCGACGATCTGGATGAACTCACCGACCTGGGCGCCATAGGCACCGATGTTCTGGATTGGCGCGGCGCCGACAGTACCGGGGATCAGTGCCAGGTTCTCAAGACCGGACAGGCCTTCGTTCAAGGACCACATCACCAGTTCGTGCCAGATCACGCCAGCGCCTGCGCGGACAATGGTGTGGTCGGCGCGGTGTTCCAGCGCGCTGATCTCGCGGTTGTCGAACACCAGCACCACATCTTCCGGATCGGCGGCCAGCAGCACGTTGCTGCCGCTGCCAAGCACCAGCAGGTCTGCCGCACCGATGGCGGCCAGCGCTTCAGGCAGGGCAATGGGATCGGCGATACGCAACATGCGCGGTGCACGGGCGTCGACATGGAAGGTGTTGAGGTGGCGCAGTGGAGCGTTCTCTGTCAAAGACCAAGCTAGGGCGGCATTCGTCATAGCGGTGCGACGGCGCCTCCCGACGGGGATTCGCGACGGCGACGGATGGCATTCACGCAGTCACCGATCAGGCTTGGGCCCTGGAAGATCAGCCCGCTATAGCACTGCACCAGGGTCGCGCCAGCTGCCATCTTGGCGACAGCATCCGCGCCCGAGCTGATGCCACCGACGCCAATCAGCGGTACCGACTCGGGCAGGCGCGCACGCAGGCGCCGCAAGACCAGGGTGGATTGGCCGAGCAAGGGCGCGCCGGACAGGCCACCGATTTCCTTGGACAGTGGATCCGCTTCGACCGTGGGCCGGCCGATGGTGGTGTTGGTGGCGATGACGCCATCCACGCTCAGCTCGCCGAGTACGCGCGCGGCGGCATCGATGTCGCGGTCACTCAGGTCCGGCGCCACCTTGACCAGCATCGGCACGCGCTTGCCGTGCTTGGCCGCCAGTTGCTCCTGCGCCTCGCGCAGGCCGCCAACCAGCCGCCGCAATGCCTGCTCTTCCTGCAGCTCACGCAGGCCGGCGGTATTGGGCGAGGAGATGTTGACGGTGATGTAGTCGGCCAGCGGATAGACCTTTTCCATGCAGATCAGGTAATCGGACAGCGCGTCCTCGTTGGGCGTGTCCTTGTTCTTGCCGATGTTGATGCCGAGCGGGCCGGGACGATGCTTGACCGCCTCCACGTTCTTCACCAGTGCATCAACACCGAGGTTGTTGAAACCCATGCGGTTGATGATGGCGTTGTGCCGAGGCAGGCGGAACAGGCGCGGCTTGGGGCTGCCGTCCTGCGGGCGCGGAGTGATGGTGCCGATCTCGACATAGCCGAAGCCCAATGCAAACAGGGCTTCGATGTGCTCGCCGTTCTTGTCCAGGCCAGCGGCCAGACCAACCGGGTTGGGGAAGCTCAGGCCGAACGCCGGGGTGGGAAGCGGCTTGATGCGGCCGGCAATCAGCGGCGTGGTGCCGGTGCGCCAGGCAAGATCCAGCGCGGACAGGCCCAGGCCGTGCGCGCGCTCGGCATCAAGGGTGAACAGGAAGGGGCGGGCAATGGAATACATAAGCTCAGTTCAGCGTGCCAACAAAGGCGCGGGTTTGGTACTCAAAGGCAACCTTGCCATCGACCGCATGCGCATCAAACAGGCGCTGCAGGGCCTCCAGCATCGGGGAATGACGTTCGTGGCCGGCTTGCGGTGCGTACGAGGAAGACAGCAGCCGGCCACGCAGGCCGTCGTAGTCCAGGTGCTGCACATTCGGCAGGTGGACCAGGCCGCGCAGCCCATCGCCGAACCAGTCGCGCATGGTCTGGTCGTCCTGGTAGCGCTCGGCGACCTCGGTGTAGTCGGTGCCGTAGTCCAGCAGCAGCTGCTCGTAGCCGGCCAGGAACGGCGAGGCATCGAGCAGGCGTGAGTTCCAGTACACCAGTGCCAGTCCGCCCGGACGCAGGATGCGCATCCATTCGCGACGTACAGCGGCGGTATCGAACCAGTGGAAAGCCTGCGCGGCCGCGACCAGATCAACGCTGTGGTCCGCCAGGGTTGTGGCCTCGGCGGTACCGGCGACGGATTGCAATTGCGGATACCCGGGCAGCAGCCATTGTTCGGCTGCGGCGCGCATTGCGGCATTGGGTTCAACCGCGATCAGCGGATGACCAGCTGCCAGGAACAGCTCGCTGGAAATACCGGTGCCGGCACCGATATCGGCGACCAGGGCAGAGCGGGGCAGGCCGATATCGCGGTGCAGCCATTCCAGCAGCGTTGATGGATAGCCCGGGCGATAGCGCACATAGTCTGCTACCCGGCTGCTGAAACGTTGGGTTGAATCGGATTGCCCCATACCGGCCTCAGGAGTGCATCGCCGCGAGGCCAGCCAGGCCTCCGAAGAACACCAGGATGGCGATGAAGCAGATGATGCCGATCAGCCACAGCGCGGTAGCCAGCCAGCCCAGCACCAGCCCGGCCACGGCCAGGCCATCGCCTTCCAGTTGGCCGTTGCTGCGGCGGATTTCGCCACGTGCCATATGGCCGAAGATGATGGCGCAGATGCTGCCGATGGCGGGCAACAAGGTCCAGCCAAGGATGCCGGCGACCAGGCTGATCACGGCGTAGCTGCTGGTCTGGCGAGGTGCAGGAATGCTCATCGGGAACTCCGTTTCAGCTGTAGAAAGCCCCTCTCCCGCACGCGGGAGAGGGGTTGGGGTGAGGGCAGCTTTACAGCTGGGAACTCTCCCGGTTCAACGCCCCGACCAAAGCCGGGGCAGACACGATCAAAGATCGAACTTGATGCCCTGGGCCAGCGGCAGCGAGTCGGAGTAGTTGATGGTGTTGGTCTGGCGGCGCATATAGACCTTCCATGCATCCGAACCGGACTCGCGACCACCGCCGGTGTCCTTTTCGCCACCGAAAGCGCCACCGATCTCCGCACCGGACGTGCCGATGTTGATGTTGGCGATGCCGCAGTCGCTGCCGGCAGCCGACAGGAACTTTTCGGCGGTCTTCAGGTTCTGGGTGAAGATCGACGAGGACAGGCCCTGCGGCACGCCGTTCTGCATGTCGATGGCTTCGTCCAGCGTGCTGTACTTCATCACGTACAGGATCGGCGCGAAGGTCTCGTGCTGGACGATTTCATCGCTGTTCTTCAGGCCGGTGACAATCGCCGGCAGTACGAAGTTGCCAGCGCGGTCGATGGCGGTGCCGCCGGTCTCGACGGTGCCACCGGCAGCCTTGGCCTTGGCGATCGAGGCCAGGAACTGCTGCACGGCTTCCGGGCTGTTCAACGGGCCCATCAGGTTGGCGGCGTCGGTCGGGTCACCGATCTTGCCTTCGACCTGCTTGTAGGCCTTGATCAGCGTAGCCAGCACGTTGTCGTAGATGGATTCATGCACGATCAGGCGGCGGGTGGTGGTGCAGCGCTGGCCGGCAGTACCGACGGCGCCGAACACGATGCCCGGCACGGCCAGCTTCTGGTCGGCGGTCTCGTCCATGATGATGGCGTTGTTGCCGCCCAGTTCCAGCAGGCAGCGGCCCAGGCGCTGGGCAACCTTCTGGTTGACGGTGCGGCCGACCTGGGTGGAACCGGTGAACGAGATCAGCGGCACGCGGCGATCGTCGACCATCTTCTCCGACAGCGCGGTGCCGGCATCGTTGATCAGGAAGAACAGGTTCGGGAAGCCGGCACCTTCGAGCGCCTCATTGCAGATCTTCATCGTTGCAATGGCGGTCAGCGGGGTCTTGTTGGACGGCTTCCAGATGCAGATGTCGCCACAGATGGCCGCCAGGAACGCATTCCAGCTCCACACCGCGACCGGGAAGTTGAAGGCCGAGATGATGCCGACCAGACCCAGCGGGTGGTACTGCTCGTACATGCGGTGGCCGGGGCGCTCGGAATGCATGGTGTAGCCGTACAGCATGCGGCTTTGGCCCAGTGCGAAGTCGGCGATGTCGATCATCTCCTGCACTTCGCCGTCGCCTTCCGGCTTGGACTTGCCCATTTCCAGCGCGACCAGCGAGCCCAGTGCGTCCTTGTGCTTGCGCAGTGCTTCACCGCACAGGCGCACGGCTTCGCCGCGGCGCGGTGCCGGGGTGGTGCGCCATACCTTGTAGGCTTCCTGCGCGCGGGCGATGACGGTTTCGTAGTCAGCTTCGGTCGTCGCCTGGACCTCGGCGATCACTTCGCCGGTGGTCGGGTTCTGCGGCTTGAGGACGCCCGCGCCGGTGGCGGCGGACCATTCCCCGTTGCCCATGTAGGTGCCAGCGTTGGTGGCATCCAGCGCCAAGGCCTTGAGCAGCTCGGAAGACATTCAAACTCCTGTTTCTTAACGTTATTTTGGCGCCGTCGGAAACTTCGGGTGGGGGCGACGGAGTGAGTGCCACATAGTATCAGAGTGAACCGATTGGCCCCGCCCGCGCTGGGCTGGGGTTTACCGGTTGAGCACGAAAGGGGTGGTGGTGGCCAGCAGCGCGGATTTCAGGACGACAGGACCTGTCCCTGAGAGCTGTTTTCGGCCATATTCGCCACCCTTGGTTGGGGTTTCCCCGGTTTGAACAGGATAGACAGATGAACGTGACGATTTCGGACGGGGTAGTGGTCGGCAACAAGCTGCCCTTCGTGCTGTTTGGCGGGCTCAATGTGCTGGAGGACCTGGACTCCACCCTCTACGCCGCCGAGCGTTACGTGGAGGTCACCCGCAAGCTGGGTATCCCGTACGTGTTCAAGGCCTCGTTCGACAAGGCCAACCGCTCCTCGATCACCTCTTTCCGGGGCGTTGGGCTGGAAGAAGGGCTGCGCATCTTCGAGCGGGTCAAGCAGCGTTTCGGCGTGCCGGTAATCACCGACGTGCATGAAGTGGCGCAGGCGGCGCCGGTCGCTGAAGTGGTCGACGTGCTGCAGATTCCGGCCTTCCTGGCCCGCCAGACCGATCTGGTGACGGCGATTGCCCGCACCGGTCGTGCGGTCAACATCAAGAAACCGCAATTTCTCAGCCCGACCCAGATCAAGCACATCGTCAGCAAGATCCGCGAAGCCGGCAACGAGCAGATCATCCTGTGCGAACGCGGCGCTCAGTTCGGTTACGACAACCTGGTCGTGGACATGCTTGGCTTCCGCGAGATGATCGAAGCCACTGGCGGCCTGCCGGCGATCTTCGACGTCACCCACAGCCTGCAGCGCCGCGATGCCGGCAGCGAAGCCTCCGGTGGCCGCCGCCGCCAAGTGGTCGAACTTGCGCGTGCGGGTATGGCTGTAGGCATCGCCGGCCTGTTCCTCGAGGCGCATCCCGATCCGGACAATGCGCGCTGCGACGGTCCCAGTGCATTGCCGCTGGATGTGCTGGAGCCGTTCCTGGCGCAGATCAAGGCGCTGGACGATATGGTCAAGGCATTCCCGGTGCTGGATATCGCCTGACCTATGTGAGTCATATGGCCGGCTGCCCGAATCGGCGGCCGGCCAGCAAGTGGTCTGACGGGGAAAGCGTCGGCAGGCCACGGCTGGAGGACTGATTTCCAGATCGCTGGATGTGGCTAGGTTTGGCTGGGGAACCAATCGGGTGGGGCGCGATGCCACCGCCAAGCGCTTTCAATGATGGGTTCGAGTTCGGTCCATTGCGGTCGCCAGCCCAGTTGCTCGCGCGCCTTGCGACTTGACGCCACCAAGCTGGCTGGATCCCCTGTGCGGCGGGGAGCGATGTCGTATGGGATGCTGCGGCCCACGATCGAGGATGCTGCGGTAATGACCTCACGGACAGAGAAGCCTTGGCCATTGCCCAGGTTGAACGCGTGCGCGCCTGGGTGCCGGTCCATGAAGTCCAGCGCCAGCGCATGTGCTTGGGCGAGGTCCTGCACATGGACATAATCGCGGACGCAGGTTCCATCGTGGGTGGTGTAGTCGTCGCCGAACACCTTCAATGCTGCGCCGTGGCCGAGGGCCGAGCGCAGAACATTGGGGATGAGGTGGGTTTCGCAGGCATGCGCCTCGCCGATTCCATGCTCTGGCAAAGCACCGGCTGCATTGAAGTATCGCAGTGCCACGGAGCGCAATCCGTAGGCATGAGCCGCATCGGCAAAGATGCGCTCGGCCATCAGCTTGCTTGCCCCGTAGGGGTTGATTGGAACCGAAGGCTGGTCTTCATCAATCACATCACAATCGGGCGCTCCAAAGATAGCCGCCGTGGAAGAGAACACAATTCGGTCAACACCGTGGCGCCGCATTGCCTCCAGCAGATTCAGCGTTCCAGTGACATTGTTTGCGTAATAGCGATAGGGTCTGGTGACAGATTCGCCAACCAAAGAGCGAGCACAGAAATGCATCACGGCATCGAAGTGCTTGCGCTGGAACACCTGCTCCAAGGCATTGGGATCCATCAGATCTGCCTCCACCAGCTCGCCCCAACGTACGGCTGGCCGGTGTCCGGTGGAGAAATTGTCCAGTACCGTGATTGTGTGCCCGCGCGCGGCCAGCCATTGCGCCATGTGGCTGCCGATGTACCCGGCGCCGCCGCAAATGAGGATTGAGCGGCTATGCATCGAGGTGGCCGCCGTCGGCATACTTGAGCTCCTTGAATGTGATTTCCAGTTCGGGAAGAACGCTTACGGTGTGCGTTCTGTTCTTCAGAACCGCTGCTTGGCTGCAGGGCTGGGCGGAATAGCGTGTGCGTGCTTGATGAGGGAACATGGCGACTTGGTGGGAGATGGACAGGGTGTTGCAAGACACGCTGGCGCACTGCGTTTCCGTGCGCCCCGGCTGGCAGCTTCAGCTTGAAGGTGAGCTACTTTTTGAAAACGCCGAGCAGGCGGCTTTCATCAATCACGAGTAGTGCGGATATGCCGCGCTCATCCATGAGTTCCAACGCAGCCTCAACGCGGCAGCTGCTATTGATGGTGGCGGGGTTGGTTGTCATGAGGTCCTCGGCCGTTCTCTCGAAGAACGTCGAGCCATAGCGCGTCACGCCCCTGCGCAGATCGCCATCAGTGATGATGCCCCAGCTGTCCTCACACTCGACAATGGCAAGGCCGAGGTTGGATCGGGTAATGGCCTGCAGTACGCTGGCTGCAGGCGCGTCGGTGCCTATCAGGGGCAGATCATTGCAGACCATCTCATGTTCTACGCGCTGCAGCAGGCGCCGACCCAGCGCTCCTCCCGGATGGAATCTGGCGAAGTTCTCGGGCTTGAACTGGCGGGCTTCCATCAACGCAACCGCAAGTGCATCGCACATTGCCAACGCCGCCGTCGTTGACGCTGTTGGTGCGAGCTGCAGAGGGCACGCCTCCTCACGAACGGCGACATTCAGATGGAATGAGGCGGCTTGGGCGAGCGCGGAGCCTGGCACGCCGGTGATGGCGATAAGCGTGTTTCCGTTGTCTTTCAAGAATGGAAGCAGTTTGAGTACTTCCTTGGTCGAGCCAGAGTTGGAAATGGCGACGAACACGTCGCTGGCGGTCACCATGCCAAGATCGCCGTGAAAAGCCTCGGCCGGGTGCATAAAAAAGGCAGGGGTACCAGTGCTGGCAAGCGTTGCGGCCAGCTTCCGGCCGATGATGCCGGATTTACCCATGCCACAGATGATGACCCGCCCCGACGAAGCAAGGATGGCGCGTACTGCTAGCTCAAAATCCGCATCCAGCTGCTCGGCCAGTGCGGAAATAGCCTGTGATTCGATCTGGAAAACACGTATCGCGACCGCATTGGCGGTTTGGGGGAGCAGGGCTTGCATGTTTGGTCCTTGTAGTCACATCGTCGGTCACCAAGTGACTGATGGTGCGGTCTTTGGTCTACAGGGCGTTCTCAGCAGTGGAAGGCGATGATTGCTCGACGAATCAAAGCATCTGGCCTGCCGAAAAGAAATGAGACGTGCCTTGAAACCTGTGTGCGGCAGCGCGGGATCTTGGAAGATCAATCCGAGTTGAGTGGTTGGAACGCCATCACTTCGATGGTGCGCTGGGCTTAACCCGTCTGGACTAAGCGATTGCCCTAAGTCGGGCCCTCGCATGCAGCTTTTCCACAATGTGCGATGGGATTGGTGTGTTGCTTGTATCAAAGAAATCTACGTCAAGCAGGTAGCCCATGATGTAGTTTGGGAGCGTGTTCTGATCAATCTGCGCATAGATGCTGTCAGCAAGGAAATGCGTGGTCTTGCCGAGTATCTTTGCTTCCAGTCCAACCGTTGAATTGATCGTGTACACGACATCGGCAGCTTCAATCAGAACAGTTGTATTGCAGCTTGTTACATGGACGCGACCACCAAGATTTGCATGCTCGATGGCGCGATGGATGTAGCGGGTGTCGATCTCCGCCGGGTGAGGCTTGATCAGGATGGGGAGAGTGCATCGAGATACGATCTCTGTCAGCGCCTTGATGTTGTCGAGTTTGCTATTGAGGAGAAGCTGGGTGTCGCTGGATACCTGCATTGGGAAGAAGGCATAGCCGTCCCTGGGTTTAGGCGAGTTCGATGCCGTGTGTACTTTCCTGTGGCGTTTTCTGAACTGCGAGGCGGCTTTGTCAAATATCGCCGTCCAGTTGAAGTGACGGTAACCAAATAGCACTGCGTTGGCTCCGTCGAGAAAATGACGTGCATCGAGTTGGCGCGCTGTAATTGCTTGGGGCGGTACTTGTACAGCTCTCTTCTTCTTGATGAACGCATTGCGCCATTCATTGAATGCGGCGTTGTTGTCGCCAAAACGGCTCAGTAATGCTGGCTCCGAAAATAGTAGGGCCTGTGCATTGGTTCCAGTTGGGTCGGCGAACAGCTTCCCCGGAAGGTTTGAATCGCCCAGGCTTTTGTAGACACTCTTCAGCCGTTTAGTGCGTACTGCCGTTCAAACTCTATCGGGGACAGGCCGCCATTGGAACCGTGTCGCCGTGTCGGGTTGTAA
>NZ_JBRREC010000076.1:0-25815 GCF_056760015.1 Stenotrophomonas sp. STEN029
GCGGGCGTGTAATTCCGGGCTCTCCGGGGGGGCCGGGCCACTGCCGCGGTTTTTGACAGCCCCACCCCCGCGGCTGATTAACATCCCCCTGCTTTTTATGCGCCTTGGTGGCCCCGGGTGTGGGGGGGGGCCGCAGCAGGTGTATCTGACAGATGACTGGCTTGCGATTGATCGTTGGTCTGGGCAACCCCGGACCCGAACACGCCCGGACCCGGCACAATGCCGGGTTTCATTTCGTTGAGGCCCTGGCAGAGCGGCAGGGCGCGCGCTGGGCGCTGGAAAGCAAATTGTTTGGCGAAGTCGCCAAGGTCGAGATTGCCGGGCAGCCGGTATGGCTGTTGAAGCCGGCGACCTACATGAACCTCTCTGGCAAATCGGTCACCGCCGCACAGCGGTTCTGGAAGATCGAGCCGGAAGAGACCCTGCTTGCACACGACGAACTGGACATGCCGCCCGGTGTGGCCCGGCTCAAGTTCGACGGTGGCCATGGCGGCCAGAACGGCCTGCGTGACACCATCCGTCTGCTCGGTCATGGCAAGTTCCATCGCCTGCGTCTTGGCATCGGCCATCCCGGTCACAAGGACCGCGTGGTGGGGTGGGTATTGGGCCGTCCGTCGCCGGACGACGCCGTGCTGATGGCACAGGCCATCGATGCGGCCATCGACGTGATGCCGTTGGCGGTAGCCGGTGATTACAGCGAAGCGATGAAGCGTCTGCACACCACCAAGTGAGCGAAAAATGGGGAATGGGGAATGGAACGGCACTAGGCCCTTCCGGTTCTCCATTCCCGATTTTCCATTCACGGGAGTTCAAGCATGGGTATCAAATGCGGCATCGTCGGTCTGCCCAATGTCGGCAAGTCGACCCTGTTCAATGCGCTGACCAAGGCGGGTATCGCTGCGGCCAACTTCCCGTTCTGCACGATCGAGCCGAACACCGGCGTGGTGCCGGTGCCGGATCCGCGCCTTGATGCGCTGGCAACCATCGTCAAGCCGGAGCGGGTGATCCCGACCACGATGGAGTTCGTCGACATCGCCGGTCTGGTCGCTGGTGCGTCCAAGGGTGAAGGCCTGGGCAACAAGTTCCTGGCCCACATCCGCGAGACCGACGCCATCGCCCACGTCGTGCGCTGCTTCGAAGACGGCAACGTCATCCACGTGGCCAACAAGGTCGACCCGATCGCCGATATCGAAACCATCGATACCGAGCTGGCGCTGGCCGACCTGGAATCGGTGCTGAAGGCACTGGATCGTGCCACCCGCGCGGCCAAGGCCAACGACAAGGAAGCGCTGGCCCGCAAGCCGGTGCTCGAGAAGCTGGCGTCGGCACTGGATCAGGGCAAGTCGGCGCGTGCCGCCGGCCTCGATGCCGATGATAAGGCGCTGATCCGTGACATGTTCCTGATCACGCTGAAGCCGCTGATGTACATCGCCAACGTTGCCGAAGATGGCTTCGAGAACAATCCGCTGCTGGATGTCGTGCGCGCCCGCGCCGCGGCCGAAGGTGCCGAAGTGGTGCCGGTGTGCGCGGCCATCGAAGAAGAAATGGCACAGCTGGATGATGCCGACCGCGACGAGTTCCTCAAGGATCTCGGTCTGGAAGAGCCCGGCCTGAACCGCGTGATCCGTGCCGGCTACAAGCTGCTTGGCCTGCAGACCTACTTCACCGCAGGCGTGAAGGAAGTTCGTGCATGGCAGCTGCGTGCCGGTTCAACCGCACCGCAGGCGGCAGGCGTGATCCATACCGACTTCGAGCGTGGCTTCATCCGTGCCGAAACCATCAGCTACGAGGACTTCATCAACCTCAAGGGTGAGCAGGGCGCCAAGGAAGCCGGCCGCCTGCGCCTGGAAGGCAAGGATTACATCGTCAAGGAAGGCGACGTGCTGCATTTCCGCTTCAACGTCTGATCCCAGCGACGTTGCTGCAGCAACAAGGCCCCGCATTGCGGGGCCTTGTCATATCTGCGGTTTGTAACGTGGTGAATATTTCGTCACGAATTTGAAAGCCTTGCAGCGCAGGGCCTGCGCGCGGTTGTCCACAGCCTTCTCCAGTCATTGCGCACAGCGCTTGTGGAGAACCCGATAAGCCGGGTGGCTGCTTGTAGGAGCGGCGTCAGCCGCGAAGCTGGTATTCCTGCAGTGCCGGGAGACTGCGCCACCTTATGATGTGCGTGCTTCGCGGCTTACGCCGCTCCCGCAAAAAAAGCCGCATGCCTTCGTTGTAGTGCAGTGGCGAAAAAATCACCGCCATTTTGAAAGCCTTGCAGCGCAGGGCCTGCACGCAGTTGTCCACAGTCTTCTCCATCCATTGCACACAGTGGCTGTGGAGAAAAAGCCCGTAGCCTCCGGAATGTCGGTCAGTGGTAGCACCAAGGGACGCACAAACAACAAGGCCCGCCAATGGCGGGCCTTGTTGGCACTGCGTGCAGACTGGCCTTACAGCGCCTTGCCGCCCAACTTCCAGGTGAGCTGCAGGTAGTAGCTGCGGCCCATGCTGTCGAACCACGAAGTGTCGTAGTACGGGTAATTCGACCAGGTCGGGTCCTTCGGCGGCATCTTGTCGAACAGGTTGTTGACCGACAGCGACACCCGCAGGTGATCAGTGATGTCGTAGCGGGCGCCGGCGTTGAAGCGCCAGGTTGCTTTGGTCCATGCGTCGTTGTCGTAGTTGGCGACCTTGCCCAGGTAGTTGCCGAACAGGCTGGCGCCCCAGGCACCCTTGTCCCAGCTCACGCCCAGGTTCGACTTCACCCGCGGCAGCGTGGTGGCGCTGAAGCTGACATCGAGCATGTCTTCCTTCGGGTCGCCGGGGAACTGCTGGCGGGTGTGGCGATGGGTCCAGTTGTACTGGCCGGTGAAGCTGAAATCGCCTGCGTTCGCGGTCTGCAGACGGTAGTTGGCGGCCACGTCGATGCCCGAGGTTTCCTCGTTGGCGATGTTGATCGGGCCGAAATGCACGCTGGTGATGTTGCCGTCACCGTCACGGATCACGCGTGCCAACGCGTCCACGCAGGTAGGCGAGTTGATGTCGACGGCTGCGCCACTGTCAGTGCTGCCCAGGCGGCAGTTGGCTTCGGTGATGCGCAGCAGCTCGCGGTCCTGCGTCTGCACCTGGTTCTCGATCTGGATCTTGTAGTAATCCACCGCCAGGTCGAAGCCGGCCACCGGTGACCAGACAAAACCAGCGGAGAACGATTTGCTGGTTTCCTCATCCAGGTTCATGTTGCCGCTGTAGACATCGAACGTGCTGCCGTCATAGCTGCCGTCGTCATAGCAGTAGCCATCGGTGACACCCGGCTCGGCGGTGCGGCACTGGAAGTAGTCGGTGGCGAAGCGGGTGCGGTAGTAGTCGTTCCCGGCAAACAGGTAGTGCATGTCCGGCGCACGGAAGCCGGTGCCGTAGGAACTGCGCAACAGCAGCGTATCCAGCGGACGCCATTCCAGGCCGGCGCTGTAGGTGAACTTGCCCGGGCTCTTGTTGCCGTAGCTGTAGCGGTCATAGCGGCCGGCAACGCTGGCTTGCAGGGATGAGGCGATCGGCAGACGCAATTCGCCGGCGGCACTCCAATGATCACGATCGCCGCTGCCATCGCCGTAGCGTGGGCCGTAGTAGGCGTCCTCGGTGAGCGCAAGCGGATCGGGGTTGATCTTGTAGGACTGCTCGCCGTATTCCACTGCACCAGCGAAGCCGACGTCACCTGCAGGCAACGAGAACAGCGACGCAGTATCGACGGTGAAGCTGAGGTTGTCGTTCTTGGCTTCCGGGCGGAAGGTGGACATTGCTGCGATCGAGGCAAACTCGGCCTGCGTCAACGGCGTGAACAGGCGCGCCGGGTCCGGGGTGTAGATCGCGATGCCGTCATCATCGTAACCCTGCAGCTCGCCCAGGAACAGGGCGTTGGCTGCTGCGGCCTTGATACGCGGCATCTTGACGTCAGCCTTGTACTGGGAGTGGTTGTAGGCCGCTTCCCAGTTCCACTCCTCGGCGAACATGCCCTTCAGGCCGGTGGTTACCGCAAATGTCTTCTGGGTGGTGGTGTTCATGCGGTTGCGCAGGCCGCCAACCTCCTCCGGGGTGAATTGACGCGCCCAGTTCTCATAGCGCCCGGTGGTGGCGTTGTAGAAGATCTTGTTGCGGTAGTTGCCTTCGGAGTTCGGGTCATGGAACTCCCAGCCCATGTGGTCGCTGGCGACATCATTGCCATTGGTGCCGGTCAGCAGCTTGACCTTCTGCTGGCCAAGCTGGACATCGGCAAACCACGACAGCGCATCATTGAAGCGGTACTCGAACGAACCATAGGCATTGAAGCCTTTGCGCTCGTTCTGGATGGTGCGATAGGCAATGGCGCGTTCGCTGCCGCAATACGGGCCGTAGTCGTTCTCGGCGAGCACGGTGGTGCCGCCGTTGAGGCCGGCCATCGCCGCGCAATTGTCGGCCGGGGCGATGTTTTCGTCGTCGTCCCAGTTCTGCAGCTGCGCGATAAGGCGCGGCAGCTGGCGTTCTGCAGCAGGCGAATCCAGCGTCGAATCCTGCACGCTGCGGTCGGTGCCCCACAAGGGGCGCTTGTTGATCAGTTCAACGCCGACGATGCCGCTGAACTTGTCCTGCTCAAAGCCGGTGGTGATCGTCAAATTCTGCGATGAGCCACCGCCCCGGCTGGTGTCGCCAAAGCGGTAGTCGAAGGTGGTGCCATCGGTGGACTTCTTCAGGATGAAGTTGATGACGCCGGCCATGGCGTCGGAGCCGTACACGGCCGATGCGCTGCCGGTCAGCACTTCAATGCGATCGATCATGCCCAGTGGGATATTGCCGACGTCGGTGAAGTTGCTGCGGCCATTGAGCGGCAGCGGGAAGTCGGCGATGCGGCGGCCATTGACCAGTACAAGGGTGTGGTTGGGCCCAAGGCCGCGCAGATCGACTGCCTGTGCGCCAGGCGTGGACTGGGCGCCAGTGGTGTTCTGCTGTCCCTGCGTGCTGCCGCTGTTCTGGCTGAGCGAGCGCAGTACGTCGGGTACCGAGGTGAAGCCGGCGGATTTGATCTGCTCGGCGGTCACCACAGTGACCGGCGCCGGGCCTTCCACCTGGGCGCGCGGGATGCGCGAGCCGGTGACCTGCACCGTGTCGAGTTGTTGCGGTTGGCCCTGGGTGGCGGTCTGCGCCAGGGCGGGGGCGGCCATCGACAGCAGGGCCAGTTGGATTGAACACACCATTGCGTGCTTACGCATGAATCAGCTCTCTGATGAAAAGTGTCCGGATTTGTCCTGTCGGCATGTAGGGGAATGCCGGCCAACCCTGTCTGTAATGTGAATGGGGTCACTGCATCTAACACCTTTTTTACACGCTTGACCACTGCCAGAAAGTCTGGCATTACAGCTGTAAGCGATTACATGGATCGGGTAGAGGGCGCTATGAAACGTAAGAGTTCCTGGCTGGGGCGAGTGGTCCTGGCTATCGCGGCTATTGCTGCGGGGGGCGTGGCCCACGCCGAGGATTCGCGCGCCATCAGCGCTGCTGGCTATCGCTACTACGAAGTGGGTGATCTGGATGCCCCCCGCCCGGGCAAGACCGAGGCGGCCATGATGTTGATGGGCGGCGGCGACTGGGTGCCGGAAGCCTTCCACTGGTGGGTTGAGCGGGCAGGGCATGGCCGCGTGGTGATCCTGCGCGCCTCTGGCGACGACAACATGCAGAAGGAGCTGTACTACGACATCGGCGGCGTCACCGCGGTGCAGACGCTGGTGTTCGACAGCCGCAAAGCGGCCGACGACCCGGCCGTGCTGCGGGTGGTGCGTGGTGCCGATGCGATTTTCATCGCTGGCGGTGACCAGTCGCGCTACATCCGTTTCTGGAAGGGCACCGAGCTCAATACCCTGCTCAATGAGCATGTCCGCGCGGGCAAGCCGATCGGTGGCACCAGTGCGGGCTTGGCCATCCTTGGTGGTTATTCCTATGGCGCGCTGGATGGCGGCAGTGTCAATTCGCCGACTGCGTTGAGCGACCCGATGGGCAGCGAAGTGACCATGGACCGGGATTTCCTGACCATGCCCTACCTGTCGAACGTGGTGACCGACACCCATTTCGCCAAGCGTGATCGCCTGGGGCGCCTGATTGTCTTCGTCGCCCGCGCTGCCCAGGACAAGGGCCAGGACGATATCGTCGGTATCGGCGTGGATGAGGACACCGCGCTGTGCGTGGAGGCCGATGGGCGTGGCCGGGTGTACTCGCTGGTCGATGGCTATGCATGGCTGGTGATGCCGCGCCGCACGGCCGATCGCCTGAGCAATGGTGAGCCGTTGGAATTCAGTTCGATTCCGGTCACGGGCGTGGGCTCGGGTAGTCGCCTGCATCTGGATGGCTTCAAGGTCGACAATGCCGCCTTCACCGCGATGGCCAGTGTCGTCGACGGCGAGTTGGAGCTGCATCCCAACTGAGTGCGTGCGATCAACAGAAAAAAGGGGGCTTCGGCCCCCTTTTTTTTGTGGTCCCTTGGCGCGCGGCGGGACTGTTGGGGGCGGAGACTGCCGCGCGGGCGTGGCTGGCGATGGAAAGGCGGTGCCTGCGACCACGGTGACTGTTCAGAGTGGCAGGCACCTGCCTAGAATCGGGCTTCCATTCGGGAGTGAAGAAACATGAAGCTGACTTCTGCAGTACTGCTGGGCCTGGCGTCGCTGTCCTCGGGAGCTGCTGCGGCAGCCGAGGTTTCTCCCCTGCTGGTCATCCATGGCGGGGCGGGGGTGGAGCGCAAGGATTTCAGCGCTGCAGAAGAGCGCGCCGCGCGTGCGGCGCTGACCGAGGCATTGCGTCAAGGTCATCAGGCACTGGCCGCTGGCAAGCCTGCACTGGATGCGGTGACTGCCGCGATCACCGTGTTGGAGAACGATCCGACCTTCAATGCAGGTCGCGGTGCGGTGTTCACCCATGACGGCAAGAATGAGCTGGACGCCTCGCTGATGGATGGCGCCACGCTGCGTGCCGGTGCCGTCGCTGGCGTGCATACGGTCAAGAACCCGATCCTGCTGTCGCGCGCGGTGATGGAGCATTCGCCGCACGTGATGATGGTGGGGCAGGGCGCGGAGATATTTGCCGCCGAGCAGAAGATCGAACTGGTGGATCCGTCCTACTTCCGTACCGAGAAGCGCTGGGAGCAGCTGCAGCGTGCCTTGAAGGAAGAGGCTGCAGGGCAGGCACATGCCGACCTGGAGACCGCCAAGCATTTCGGCACCGTCGGTGCGGTTGCGCTGGACAACCAGGGCAAGCTCGCCGCGGGCACGTCCACAGGCGGCATGACCAACAAACGCTATGGGCGTGTTGGTGATTCGCCGATCATCGGCGCGGGTACCTATGCCAATGATCAGTGCGCGGTTTCAGGCACGGGCTGGGGTGAGTACTACATCCGCCTGTCCGTCGCGCATGAGATCTGTGCACGCATGAAGTACCTGAAGGAAACACCTGCACAGGCTGGCGATGAAGTGATCGTCAAGCGCGTGCCAGAGCTCGGCGGCGATGGCGGCGGTATCGTTCTGTCTGCGGATGGCAAGGCGGCGATGCCGTTCAATACCGAAGGCATGTATCGCGGTTGGATTGGTGCCGATGGCGTGCCACACGTGGCGATTTTTGCCGACGAAAAGATTAAGATGCCCGGCGAGTGACCGGCACCGCCGATGCCGAAAAAGAAATTTCACCGAATGTGAAGATTTCTGTTGACAGCATCGGCGCTGATCACCAAAATAGCGAGCTCACCCACCCCTGACCGGCAAGGCCGCGGTCCTCGACAAGGGAGTGGAATGGAGGGATACCCAAGCGGCCAACGGGGGCAGACTGTAAATCTGCTGGCTTACGCCTTCGGTGGTTCGAATCCACCTCCCTCCACCAGTTTTATGTTGTGGCGTGTTTTCCCGGTGCGGGAGTAGTTCAACGGTAGAACCTTAGCCTTCCAAGCTAATGGTGCGGGTTCGATTCCCGTCTCCCGCTCCATTGAACGAAACGAAAAAACGCGGCATAATAGACAACTCGCTCACGTAGCTCAGTCGGTAGAGCACCTCCTTGGTAAGGAGGAGGTCGAAGGTTCGATTCCTTTCGTGAGCACCATCTTTCGCAGATAGTGCACAACTAACCCTGTTACCGAGAAGAAGCAGCCATGTCCAAGAGCAAGTTCGAGCGTACCAAGCCGCACGTTAACGTCGGTACTATCGGCCACGTCGATCATGGCAAGACCACGCTGACTGCCGCACTGACCAAGATCGGTGCAGAGCGCTTCGGTGGCGAGTTCAAGGATTACTCCTCGATCGACGCCGCGCCGGAAGAGAAGGCACGTGGCATCACGATCTCGACCGCACACGTTGAGTACGAATCCGCTACCCGTCACTACGCCCACGTGGATTGCCCGGGCCATGCTGACTACGTCAAGAACATGATCACCGGTGCTGCCCAGATGGACGGCGCGATCCTGGTCTGCTCGGCTGCTGACGGCCCGATGCCGCAGACCCGCGAGCACATCCTGCTGTCGCGTCAGGTCGGCGTGCCGTACATCGTCGTGTTCCTGAACAAGGCCGACATGGTTGACGATGCCGAGCTGCTGGAACTGGTCGAAATGGAAGTCCGCGAGCTGCTGAGCAAGTACGACTTCCCGGGCGACGACACCCCGATCGTGCACGGTTCGGCTCGTATGGCGCTGGAAGGCGACCAGAGCGACATCGGCGTGCCGGCCATCCTGAAGCTGGTCGATGCACTGGACAGCTGGATCCCGACCCCGGAGCGTGACGTCGACAAGCCGTTCCTGATGCCGGTGGAAGACGTGTTCTCGATCTCGGGCCGCGGCACCGTGGTGACCGGTCGTATCGAGCGCGGCGTGATCAAGGTCGGCGAAGAAATCGAAATCGTCGGTATCCGTCCGGTCCAGAAGACCACCGTCACCGGCGTGGAAATGTTCCGCAAGCTGCTGGACCAGGGTCAGGCAGGTGACAACGCCGGTCTGCTGCTGCGCGGCACCAAGCGTGACGACGTCGAGCGTGGCCAGGTTCTGGCCAAGCCGGGTTCGATCAAGCCGCACACCCAGTTCGAAGCCGAAGTGTACGTCCTGTCGAAGGACGAGGGCGGCCGTCATACCCCGTTCTTCAAGGGCTACCGTCCGCAGTTCTACTTCCGTACCACCGACATCACCGGTGCGGTTGAGCTGCCGGAAGGCGTCGAGATGGTGATGCCGGGCGACAACGTGAAGATGGTTGTCACCCTGATCAACCCGGTGGCAATGGACGAAGGCCTGCGCTTCGCAATCCGCGAAGGTGGCCGTACCGTCGGCGCCGGCGTGGTCGCAAAGATCGTCGCTTAATAAGCCTGTAGCGCCAGCAGTAACTGCTGTTGGCGGCGCGGATGGCGGGCCGGGTACCTCGGTCCGCCTTCGCCGTCTAAGGTGATGTGTAATAGTCAAGTTTTACGCCAGTAGCTCAATTGGCAGAGCAGCGGTCTCCAAAACCGCAGGTTGGGGGTTCGAGTCCCTCCTGGCGTGCCATTTGCAACTCTCTATCCAGTGACCTTGGTCGCACCAGCTACAAGAGTCGGATGAACAGCAAGATCGAACATTCCAAGCCCGCCGCGTCTTCTGGTGGCGATATCGTCAAGTACGTCGGCGCTGCGCTGTTGGTGCTGGCTGGTTTGTTTGTCTGGTTCTGGTTTGCCGATCAGCCGCGTGCTGCCCAGCTGGGCGCATGGGCCGGTCAGTGGCGTGCGCTGGCAGTGGTTTTGGGTCTGGTGGCCGGTGGTGCAGTGTTCATGCTGACCACGAAGGGCCGTCAGACAATCGAATTCCTTTCTGAATCCCGTTTCGAGCTGCGCAAGGTCGTGTGGCCGACCCGCCAGGAAGCTATCCGCATGACGTGGGTGGTGGTTGTGGTGGTGATCGTGTTGAGCCTGCTGTTGGGTGGCTTCGACTTCGTGATCCAGAAGCTGACCCAGTGGTTCCTGGGTCGTTAAGGAGATATCTGTGAAGCGTTGGTACGTCGTTCACGCCTATTCAGGTTTTGAGAAGTCGGTTGCGCAGGCACTGCGTGATCGCATTGCGCGTGACGAGATGCAGGAGCTTTTTGGCGACGTGCTGGTCCCCACGGAAGAAGTGGTGGAAATGCGCGCTGGCCAGAAGCGCCGCTCCGAGCGCAAGTTCTTCCCGGGTTACGTGCTGGTACAGATCGAGACCCACGAAGAAGCCGGTATCCCGCGCATCGACAACGAAAGCTGGCATCTGGTCAAGGAAACCCCGAAGGTCATGGGTTTCATCGGTGGTACTGCTGACCGGCCTCTGCCGATCCAGGACAGCGAAGCTGCTGCCATCCTGAATCGCGTTCAGGAAGGCGTCGAGAAGCCGCGTCCGAAGGTACTGTTCGAGCCGGGCCAGATGGTCCGTGTCACCGAAGGTCCGTTCAACGATTTCAACGGCGTTGTCGAAGAAGTCAATTACGAAAAGAGCCGCCTGCGCGTCTCGGTGCTGATCTTCGGTCGCGCCACCCCGGTCGAGCTTGAATTCGGCCAGGTCGAGAAGGCGATCTAAGGCGCTGCGTGTCACCTGTTCAGGTGGCGTCGCAAAAAGCTGCTACAATTTTCGGCTCCCCAATGAGGGAGCAAATCAAGGGCTGCCGCGAGGTGGCCTTTGGTGCGATTTCACAACGCGATGCCGGGACGCGTGATTCCCGGTCCGATGGGGAGCCTGTTGTCGCAAGGCGCTAGCACCCGGAGAGCACTCTAATGGCAAAGAAAGTTGTCGGTTATATCAAGCTGCAGGTAAAGGCCGGTCAGGCCAATCCCTCGCCGCCGGTCGGTCCTGCGCTGGGTCAGCGTGGCCTGAACATCATGGAATTCTGCAAGGCGTTCAACGCTGCCACGCAGAAGCTGGAACCGGGTCTGCCGGTGCCGGTGATCATCACGGCCTACTCGGACCGTACGTTCACCTTCATCACCAAGAGCACCCCGGCGACCACGCTGCTGAAGAAGGCCGCTGGCATTTCTTCGGGCTCGAAGAAGCCGAACACCGACAAGGTGGGCAAGGTTACTCGCGCGCAGCTGGAAGAAATCTGCAAGGCAAAGGAGCCGGATCTGACGGCTGCCAGCCTTGACGCCGCCGTGCGTACGATCGCGGGTTCTGCCCGTTCCATGGGCCTGGTGGTAGAGGGTTAATCTGATGGCACAGACCAAGCGTGAGAAGGCCATCAAGGCCGCTATCGTCCCGGGCAAGGCATACGCCTTCGAGGACGCAATCAACATCCTGAAGACCGCCACCAAGGCCAAGTTCGTCGAGTCGATCGACGTGGCCGTGCGTCTGGGCGTGGATGCCAAGAAGTCCGACCAGCAGGTTCGCGGTTCCACCGTGCTGCCGGCCGGTACCGGCAAGTCGGTCCGCGTTGCCGTGTTCGCTCCGGCCGGTGCCAAGGCTGACGAAGCCCTGGCCGCTGGTGCCGAAGCCGTCGGCATGGACGACCTGGCTGAGAAGATGCAGGCCGGCGATCTGAACTATGACGTCGTCATTGCTACCCCGGACGCGATGCGCGTTGTCGGTAAGCTGGGCACCCTGCTGGGCCCGCGTGGCTTGATGCCGAACCCGAAGGTCGGCACCGTTTCGGCCAACCCGGGCGAAGCCGTCAAGAATGCCAAGTCGGGTCAGGTGCGTTACCGCACCGACAAGGCCGGCATCATCCACTGCACCATCGGCAAGGCCAGCTTCGAAAACGGCGCGCTGCAGTCGAACCTGCAGGCACTGCTGGTTGACCTGATCAAGGCCAAGCCGGCCACCTCGAAGGGCCTGTACCTGCAGAAGGTGTCGGTCAGCTCGACGATGGGCCCGGGCGTGACTGTTGATCAGTCCTCGCTGACCCTGAAGTAATTGTTTCAAGCGGCCTCGGTACCTTTGGTGCCGAGGCCGTCATTTTGAAGGCGTCGCGCAGGGTGACCTGCGTGGAGCCGTCAAAGACCGCAGGCGCGGTCAGCGCATACCGGCGACGGGCATGGAAGCTCGATTTGGCAAGGAGTCGCCGCCGGCACAGCGAGATCGCTTAATCGATTCGTTCTCGGATCACCCTGCGTAGATGGTGCCGCCCTTCTGGATTTTTCTGGTTCACGTACGTCCGGGTTTGCCCGGGTTTGCACTCCAGCTCTAGAACGGCCACCACCGGAACATCACCCGATGTTCCCGGCGTCCAGGACGGATGCCGCCCAGGACCGCACACGGCTAGGAGCCGTAAGCGGAATATGTTTGAAGCAGGGTGTTGAGGTTCGGCCAGGGAGGCCTGCAGCAGTGGCATTGCCGCTCTTGCCAATCCCGGATCCCGAATTCCCAGTCCCAGCTTAAACGGAGGAGTGCAATGGCTCTCAATCTGTCCCAGAAGCAAGAAGTAGTCGCCGAGCTGGCAGACGTCGCCGCCAAGGCCCACTCCTTGATCGCAGCCGAATACGCTGGCACCACGGTCGCTCAGATGACCGCGATGCGTAAGCAGGCCCGCGAAACCGGTGTTTTCTTGAAGGTTGTCAAGAACACGCTGGCCTCGCGCGCCGTTGAAGGCACCGATTTCGCAGTTGCAAAAGACCAGATGGTTGGTCCGCTGCTGTATGCGTTTTCGCTTGAGGAGCCCGGCGCAGCCGGTCGCCTGATCAAGGAAGCCGCCAAGGGTAACGACAAGCTGAAGGCGAAGGTCGTGGCAATCGGCGGGGAAGTTTTCCCGGCCAGCCACGTCGACGTGCTGGCATCGTTGCCGACCCGTGATCAGGCCCTGGCCATGCTGGCCCGCGTCCTGACCGAGCCGGTCACCATGTTCGCCCGCGCCGTCAAGGCTATCGGTGAGAAGCAGGAAGGTGGCGCAGCGGAAGCTGCAGCGCCGGCCGCTGAAGCTGAAGCCGTCTAAGTTCGACGTCTCCGTGGTTCCGCACGGAACCTCAATCCAGAATATTTTCAAAAGGTAATCAAAATGTCCCTTACCAACGATCAGATCGTCGACGCAATCGCCGAAAAGTCCCTGATGGAAGTGATGGAGCTGGTCAAGGCCATCGAAGAGAAGTTCGGCGTGTCGGCCGCTGCCCCGGTTGCAGTTGCTGCTGCTGGCCCGGTTGCTGCTGTTGAAGAGCAGACCGAATTCAACGTCATCCTGAAGGATGCCGGCGCGAAGAAGGTCGAAGTGATTAAGGCCGTCCGCGCCATCACCGGCCTGGGCCTGAAGGAGGCGAAGGACCTGGCTGAAGCCGGTGGCGTCGTGAAGGAAGGCGCTTCGAAGGAAGACGCCGACAAGTTCAAGAAGGAACTGGAAGCCGCCGGCGCGACCGTCGAGCTGAAGTAATCAGTTCTTGCATCGTCATCGATTCACGGCGATGCAGCCAAGGCTGGGGGCGTAAAGCCCCCGGCCTTTGGTCGTTTCAAACCGTTGTAATGCCGGGCGTGCCTGGCAGGCAATAGAAAGACCAACGTGGCAAGTGTCAGGCGCTGCGCTCCAGACGATGGGGTGACCCGCAGCCGATACAAGCGAGTTGGCAGTTGGAAGTAGCAATAGAAGGCGTGCTGGTGCCGGCAATACCAGCGACTTCCAACTGACAATTTCAAGATTTCCTTACGGGTCGTGGACGCACGGCTCGCACAACAAGGTGGAAGACCTCATGACGTCCTATTCGTACACCGAAAAAAAGCGCATCCGCAAAGATTTCGGCAAGCAGCGCTCGATCCTCGAGGTGCCGTTCCTGCTCGCGATCCAGGTTGATTCGTACCGCGAATTCCTGCAGGAAAACATCGATCCGGCCAAGCGCTCCGACCACGGCCTGCATGCTGCGCTGAAGTCGGTGTTCCCGATTTCCAGCTACAGCGGCAATGCTGCCCTGGAATACGTCGGCTACAAGCTGGGCGATCCGGTGTTTGACGAGCGCGAGTGCCGCCAGCGTGGCATGAGCTACGGCGCGCCGCTGCGCGTCACCGTGCGTCTGGTCATCTACGACCGCGAATCGTCCACCAAGGCGATCAAGTACGTGAAGGAGCAGGAGGTCTATCTGGGCGAAATCCCGTTGATGACCGACAACGGCACCTTCATCGTCAACGGTACCGAGCGCGTCATCGTGTCGCAGCTGCACCGTTCGCCGGGCGTGTTCTTCGACCACGACCGTGGCAAGACCCACAGCTCGGGCAAGCTGCTGTACAGCGCCCGCATCATTCCGTACCGCGGTTCCTGGCTGGACTTCGAGTTCGACCCGAAGGACGCACTGTTCACCCGTATCGACCGTCGCCGCAAGTTGCCGGTGTCGGTGCTGCTGCGTGCGCTGGGCTACAACAACGAAGAGATGCTGGCCGAGTTCTTCGAGGTCAACACCTTCCACATCAACCCGGACGAAGGCGTGCAGCTGGAGCTGGTGCCGGAGCGTCTGCGTGGCGAAACGCTGAACTTCGACCTGGCTGACGGCGACAAGGTCATCGTGGAAGCCGGCAAGCGCATCACCGCGCGCCACATCAAGCAGCTGCAGGCCTCGGGCATTGCCGCCCTGGCCGTGCCGGACGACTACATCGTCGGCCGCATCCTGTCGCACGACGTGGTTGATGCCAACACCGGTGAACTGCTGGCCCAGGCCAACGACGAAATCAGCGACGAACAGCTGCAGAACTTCCGCAAGGCGGGTGTTGATGCAGTGGGCACGCTGTGGGTGAACGATCTGGATCGTGGCCCGTACCTGTCCAATACCCTGCGCATCGATGGCACCAAGACCCAGCTCGAAGCGCTGGTCGAAATCTATCGCATGATGCGTCCGGGCGAGCCGCCGACCAAGGACGCCGCGCAGAACCTGTTCCACAACCTGTTCTTCACCTTCGAGCGCTACGACCTGTCCACGGTTGGCCGCATGAAGTTCAACCGTCGTGTCGGCCGCAAGGAAGTCACCGGTGAGTCGGTGCTGTACGACCGCAAGTATTTCGGTGAGCGTAACGACGAGGAATCCAAGCGCCTGGTCGCCGCACACGGCGAAGGTTCGGACATCCTGGACGTGATCAAGGTGCTGACCGAGATCCGCAACGGCCGCGGCGTGGTCGATGACATCGACCACCTAGGCAACCGTCGCGTGCGTTCGGTCGGTGAAATGGCCGAGAACGTGTTCCGCGTGGGCCTGGTCCGCGTCGAGCGCGCGGTCAAGGAGCGCCTGTCGATGGCCGAGTCGGAAGGCTTGACCCCGCAGGAACTGATCAACGCCAAGCCGGTGGCTGCCGCGATCAAGGAATTCTTCGGTTCCTCGCAGCTGTCGCAGTTCATGGACCAGAACAACCCGCTGTCGGAAGTGACGCACAAGCGTCGCGTCTCGGCGCTGGGCCCGGGCGGCCTGACCCGCGAGCGCGCTGGCTTCGAAGTCCGCGACGTGCACCCGACCCATTACGGCCGCGTCTGCACCATCGAAACGCCGGAAGGCCCGAACATCGGCCTGATCAACTCGCTGGCCGTGTTCGCACGCACCAACAAGTACGGCTTCCTGGAAACCCCGTACCGCAAGGTGCATGACGGCAAGGTCTCCGACGAAGTCGAGTTCCTGTCGGCCATCGAAGAGAACGAGTACGTCATCGCCCAGGCCAACGCCCTGACCGATGCCAAGGGCATGCTCACCGAGCAGTTCGTGCCGTGCCGCTTCCAAGGTGAGTCGCTGCTCAAGCCGCCGGCAGAAGTCCACTTCATGGACGTCTCGCCGATGCAGACCGTGTCGGTCGCTGCCGCGCTGGTTCCGTTCCTGGAGCACGATGACGCAAACCGTGCACTGATGGGCGCCAACATGCAGCGCCAGGCCGTGCCGACCCTGCGTGCACAGAAGCCGCTGGTGGGTACCGGTATCGAACGCGCCGTGGCGCGTGACTCGGGTGTGACCGTGAACGCCCTGCGTGGTGGCCAGATCGTGCAGATCGACGCCGGCCGCATCGTGGTCAAGGCCAACGAGAACGAGATCACCGATCCGGCAGATGCCGGCGTGGATATCTACAACCTGATCAAGTACACCCGTTCGAACCAGAACACCTGCATCAACCAGCGTCCGCTGGTGAATGTGGGTGACGTGATCGCGCGCGGCGACGTGCTGGCCGATGGCCCGTCCACCGACATCGGTGAGCTGGCGCTGGGCCAGAACATGCTGATCGCCTTCATGCCGTGGAACGGCTACAACTTCGAAGACTCCATCCTGCTGTCCGAGCGTGTGGTCGAGGAAGATCGTTACACCACGATCCACATCGAAGAACTGACCTGCGTTGCGCGTGACACCAAGTTGGGGCCGGAGGAAATTTCCGCCGACATCCCGAACGTGTCCGAGCAGGCGCTGAACCGCCTGGACGAATCCGGCGTGGTGTACATCGGTGCGGAAGTGCGCGCCGGCGACATCATGGTTGGCAAGGTCACGCCGAAGGGCGAGAGCCAGCTGACCCCGGAAGAGAAGCTGCTGCGCGCCATCTTCGGCGAGAAGGCTTCGGACGTTAAGGACAGCTCGCTGCGCGTTCCGCCGGGCATGGACGGCACCGTCATCGACGTGCAGGTCTTCACCCGCGACGGCATCGAGAAGGACAAGCGCGCACGCCAGATCGAGGAAAACGAGATCAAGCGCGTCAAGAAGGACTTCGACGACCAGTTCCGCATCCTGGAAGGCGCCATCTACGCACGTCTGCGTTCGCAGCTCGTGGGCAAGGTTGCCAACGGCGGCGCCAGCCTGAAGAAGGGTGACGTGATCACCGATGCGTTCCTGGACGGCCTGAAGAAGTCCGACTGGTTCACCCTGCGCATGAAGGACGATGACGCGTCCGACGCCATCGAACGTGCCCAGATGCAGATCCAGGCACACGAGAAGGAATTCGAGCGTCGCTTCGCCGACAAGCGCGGCAAGATCACCCAGGGCGACGATCTGGCACCGGGCGTGCTGAAGATGGTCAAGGTGTTCCTGGCCGTGAAGCGTCGCATCCAGCCGGGTGACAAGATGGCAGGCCGCCACGGTAACAAGGGTGTGGTCTCCAACGTGGTGCCGGTCGAAGACATGCCGTACATGGCTGACGGCAACACCGTGGACATCTGCTTGAATCCGCTGGGCGTGCCGTCGCGTATGAACATCGGCCAGATTCTGGAAGTGCACTTGGGCTGGGCCGCAAAGGGCCTGGGCAAGCGCATCCAGGGCATGCTGGAACAGCAGCGTGCGGTCAGCGAACTGCGTGAGTTCCTGGGCAAGATCTACAACCATGACTCGGCCATTTCCGAGCAGCGCGTGGACCTGTCCCAGTTCAGCGACGAAGAGCTGCTGAACCTGGCCAAGAACCTGACCGACGGCGTGCCGATGGCAACCCCGGTGTTCGATGGCGCGGCGGAAGAAGAAATCCGCGAGATGCTGAACCTGGCCTACCCGGATGAAGCACCGGAAACCGCTCGCCTTGGCTTCAACGCCAGCAAGACGCAGATGCAGCTGTATGACGGCCGCACCGGCGAAGCCTTCGACCGCAAGACCACGGTCGGCTACATGCATTACCTGAAGTTGAACCACCTGGTCGACGACAAGATGCATGCCCGTTCGACCGGTCCGTACTCGCTCGTTACCCAGCAGCCGCTGGGCGGCAAGGCGCAGTTCGGTGGTCAGCGCTTCGGTGAAATGGAAGTCTGGGCACTGGAAGCCTACGGCGCGGCCTACACCCTGCAGGAAATGCTGACGGTGAAGTCCGATGACGTACAGGGCCGTAACCAGATGTACAAGAACATCGTCGACGGTGAGCACGAGATGGTTGCGGGCATGCCGGAATCCTTCAACGTTTTGGTGAAGGAAATCCGCTCGCTGGCCATCAACATGGAACTGGAAGGCGGTTGATTGCGCAGGCGCTGCTGCAGTGATGCAGCCCCCCCGCCAGCACTGACTGACAGCCCATCGACACAGATTTCCTCCTTTCGGAGAACACCATGAAAGACCTGCTCAACCTCTTCAACCAGCAGCGCCAGACGCTGGACTTCGACGCGATCAAGATTGCGCTGGCCTCGCCGGACCTGATCCGTTCGTGGTCCTTCGGCGAAGTGAAGAAGCCGGAAACCATCAACTACCGTACCTTCAAGCCGGAACGTGACGGCCTGTTCTGCGCCGCCATCTTCGGACCGGTCAAGGACTACGAGTGCCTGTGCGGCAAGTACAAGCGCATGAAGCACCGCGGCGTCGTCTGCGAAAAGTGCGGCACCGAAGTCACCCTGGCCAAGGTGCGCCGCGAGCGCATGGGCCACATCGACCTGGCATCGCCGGTCGCGCACATCTGGTTCCTCAAGTCGCTGCCGTCGCGCATCGGCCTGATGCTGGACATGACCCTGCGTGACATCGAGCGCGTGCTGTACTTCGAAGCCTACGTGGTGACCGAGCCGGGCCTGACCGCCCTGGAGCGCCGCCAGCTGCTGACCGAAGAACAGTACCTGCAGGCCCGCCAGGAGCATGGCGACGACTTCGACGCCGCCATGGGCGCCGAGGCCGTGTACGAACTGCTGCGTACCATCGACCTGCAGGCCGAAATGGTCCGCCTGCGCGAGGAAATCGCCTCGACCGGTTCGGAAACCAAGCTCAAGCGTCTGACCAAGCGCATCAAGCTGGTCGAAGCCTTCCTCGAGTCGGGCAACCGCCCGGAGTGGATGGTGATGACCGTGCTGCCGGTGCTGCCGCCGGACCTGCGTCCGCTGGTTCCGCTGGACGGTGGCCGCTTCGCGACCTCGGATCTGAACGATCTGTACCGCCGCGTCATCAACCGTAACAACCGTCTGCGCCGCCTGCTGGAGCTCAACGCTCCGGACATCATCGTGCGCAACGAAAAGCGCATGCTGCAGGAATCGGTTGACGCCCTGTTGGATAACGGCCGTCGCGGCCGTGCCATCACCGGCACCAACAAGCGCCCGCTCAAGTCGCTGGCCGACATGATCAAGGGCAAGCAGGGTCGCTTCCGCCAGAACCTGCTGGGCAAGCGCGTCGATTACTCGGGCCGTTCGGTGATCACCGTGGGTCCGTACCTGAAGCTGCACCAGTGCGGCCTGCCGAAGAAGATGGCGCTTGAGCTGTTCAAGCCGTTCGTGTTCGCCAAGCTGCAGCGTCGTGGCCTGGCCACCACCATCAAGGCCGCCAAGAAGCTGGTCGAGCGCGAAGAAGGCGAAGTCTGGGACGTCCTGGAAGAAGTCATCCGCGAGCATCCGGTGCTGCTGAACCGTGCGCCGACCCTGCACCGTCTGGGCATCCAGGCGTTCGAACCGCTGTTGATCGAAGGCAAGGCCATCCAGCTGCATCCGCTGGTCTGTACCGCATTCAACGCCGACTTCGACGGTGACCAGATGGCCGTCCACGTGCCGCTCTCGCTGGAAGCCCAGCTGGAAGCGCGTGCGCTGATGATGTCCACCAACAACATCCTGTCGCCGGCCAACGGCGAGCCGATCATCGTGCCGTCGCAGGACGTCGTGTTGGGCCTGTACTACATGGCGCGCTCGCTGGTGAACAAGCAGGGCGAGGGCATGGTGTTCGCGAACACCGACGAAGTGAAGCGTGCCTACGACAACCGTCTGGTTGAGCTGCACGCCCGCGTCAAGGTGCGCATCGTGCAGGTCGAGCGTGACGAAGACGGCAACAAGGTCAAGAAGACCTCGATCGTCGACACCACCGTCGGCCGTGCGCTGCTGAGCGAGATCATGCCGGAAGGTCTGCCGTTCGAGCTGTGCAACACCGAGATGACCAAGAAGAACATCTCTCGCCTGATCAACCAGAGCTACCGTCTGCTGGGTCTGAAGGACACCGTGGTGTTCGCCGACAAGCTGATGTACACCGGCTATGCCTACGCAACCCGCGCTGGCGTGTCGATCGGCATCGACGACATGCTGATCCCGGACGAGAAGAAGGGCATCCTCGGCGAAGCCGAAGCCGAAGTGCTGGAAATCCAGGAACAGTACCAGTCCGGTCTGGTCACCGCTGGCGAGCGCTACAACAAGGTGGTCGACATCTGGTCGCGCACCAATGAGCGCATCGCCAAGGCGATGATGGAAACCATCGGTACCGAGAAGGTCGTGGGCAGCGACGGTGAGATGGTCGACCAGAAGTCGATGAACTCGCTGTACATCATGGCCGACTCCGGTGCGCGTGGTAGCCAGGCGCAGATCCGTCAGCTGGCCGGTATGCGTGGCCTGATGGCGCGTCCGGACGGCTCGATCATCGAGACGCCCATCAAGGCGAACTTCCGCGAAGGCCTGAACGTGCAGGAGTACTTCAACTCCACCCACGGTGCCCGTAAGGGGCTGGCCGATACCGCGTTGAAGACGGCGAACTCGGGTTACCTGACCCGTCGTCTGGTCGACGTGGCACAGGACGTGGTGATCACCGAGGTCGATTGCGGCACCACCGAAGGCCTGACCATGATTCCGATCGTGGAAGGCGGCGACGTGGTTGAGCCGTTGAAGGATCGCGTGCTGGGTCGCGTCGTGGCCGAGGACGTGTTCCTGCCGGGCAACGACGAAGATCCGATCGTGACCCGCAACACCGTGCTCGACGAGCAGTGGGTGAACAAGCTGGAAGAAGCCGGCGTGCAGACCATCAAGGTCCGCTCGACCATCACCTGCGCCTCGTCCTTCGGTGTCTGCAGCCTGTGCTACGGCCGCGATCTGGCCCGTGGCCACATCGTCAACATCGGTGAAGCGGTCGGCGTCATCGCCGCACAGTCGATCGGTGAGCCGGGTACCCAGCTGACCATGCGTACGTTCCACATCGGTGGTGCGGCATCGCGTGCGGCTGCGGTCGACAACATCACCGTCAAGACCACCGGTTCGGTGAAGTTCTCCAACCTGAAGCACGTCGAGCAGACCAGCGGTTCGCTGGTTGCGGTCTCGCGTTCGGGTGAAATCTCCGTGCTCGACCCGCATGGCCGTGAGCGTGAGCGCTACAAGCTGCCGTACGGTGCCAGCATCGGCGTCAAGGACGGTGCTGAGATCAAGGCTGGCCAGACCGTGGCCAACTGGGATCCGCATAACCACCCGATCGTGTCGGAAGTGGCTGGTTTCGTGCGCTTCATCGACTTCATCGATGGCGTGACCGTGATCGAGAAGACCGACGAACTGACCGGTCTGGCCTCGCGCGAAATCACCGATCCGAAGCGTCGTGGCTCGCAGGCCAAGGATCTGCGTCCGCTGGTCCGCATCGTCGATGGCAAGGGCAACGACCTGACCATCCCGGGCACCGACCTGCCGGCACAGTACCTGCTGCCGCCGCGCTCGATCGTCAATCTGCAGGATGGCGCGCCGGTAGGCGTGGGCGACGTGGTTGCCAAGATCCCGCAGGAAGCCTCGAAGACCCGCGACATCACCGGTGGTCTGCCGCGCGTTGCCGACTTGTTCGAAGCCCGCAAGCCGAAGGACCCGGCGATCCTGGCCGAGCGTTCGGGTATCATCAGCTTCGGCAAGGACACCAAGGGCAAGCAGCGCCTGATCATCAAGGACACTGATGGTTCGGAGCACGAAGAGCTGATTCCGAAGTACCGCCAGATCATCGTGTTCGAAGGTGAACACGTGACCCGCGGTGAAACCGTGGTGGACGGCGAGCCGAGCCCGCAGGACATCCTGCGCCTGAAGGGCGTGGAAGAACTGGCCCGTTACCTGGTCAAGGAAATCCAGGACGTTTACCGCCTGCAGGGCGTGAAGATCAACGACAAGCACATTGAAGTGATCTCGCGCCAGATGCTGCGCAAGGTGGAAATCGTTGACCAGGGCAGCAGCAAGTTCCTCAATGGCGAGCAGGCCGAGCGCCAGCGCGTGATCGAGGAGAATGCCAAGCTGATCGCCCGCAACGAGCTGCCGGCACGTTTCGAGCCGGTGCTGCTGGGTATCACCAAGGCATCGCTGGCCACCGAGTCGTTCATCTCGGCGGCTTCGTTCCAGGAAACCACCCGCGTGCTGACCGAGGCTGCCGTGCGCGGTACCTCCGATGGCCTGCGCGGCCTGAAGGAAAACGTGATCGTCGGCCGCCTGATTCCGGCGGGTACCGGCCTTGCGTACCACGCCCAGCGCCGTCGTAACGCGTCGGGTCTGACCGATTCGGAAATCGCAACCCTGGCCGGTCCGGCCGTGGTCGCTGAACCGGCGGTCGTGGCACCGGAAGCTGAACCGGCGACTGGTGAAGAGTAAGTAGTTTGATCCGCCGGTCCGTTCGCGGACCGGCAGTTCGACCTGAACGGGGAATATGGAGATACCCCTGTAACGGCTCTGGATCAGGGCTGGCTTGGCATTGGCCTGTTTGACTGGGCTCTTGACAAGTTGCTACAATCGTCTGTCTCAGCAGGCCAAAATTTTGGCCTGCTTTACAATTTCCGCATCCTGGCCGTTTTTTGGCGGCCCCAATCAGAAGAACCTACTGATGGCGACGATCAACCAGCTGGTACGCAAGCCGCGTCAAGCTACCACCTACAAGAGTGCCTCGCCGGCGCTCGACAAGTGCCCGCAGCGCCGTGGCGTCTGCACGCGCGTGTACACCACCACTCCGAAGAAGCCGAACTCGGCTCTGCGCAAGGTTGCAAAGGTTCGCCTGACCAACCAGGAAGAAGTCATTTCCTACATCGGTGGTGAAGGCCACAACCTGCAGGAGCACTCCGTGGTCCTGATCCGCGGCGGTCGCGTCAAGGATCTGCCGGGTGTGCGTTACCACACCGTCCGTGGCTCGCTCGATGCCGCCGGCGTCGCCAAGCGTCGTCAGGCGCGTTCCAAGTACGGCGCAAAGCGTCCGAAGGCCTGAGGAATAAGACATGTCACGTAAAGGTAATACTCCCCAGCGTTCGGTCCTGCCGGATCCGAAGCACAAGAGCGAAACCATTGCCCGCTTCATCAACATGGTCATGTTGAGCGGCAAGAAGTCCGTTGCTGAAAAGATCGTCTATGGCGCCATGGACGTGATCAGCGAAAAGAACCCGAACGCAATCGAGCTGGTGCAGAAGGCACTGGACAACGTTGCTCCGGGCGTGGAAGTGAAGTCGCGTCGCGTCGGTGGTGCCACCTATCAGGTGCCGGTCGAAGTGCGCGCTTCGCGCAAGATGGCCCTGGCCATGCGTTGGCTGATCGACTCGGCGCGTAAGCGCGGCGAGAACACCATGCCGCGCAAGCTGGCTGCTGAACTGCTGGACGCTTCGGAAAACCGTGGCGGCGCCATCAAGAAGCGCGAAGAAACCCACCGTATGGCGGAAGCGAACAAGGCCTTCGCTCACTACCGCTGGTGAGTTGTGGGGGCCTTGGAAACAGGGCCCCTGGCACCCATGTGGTGCTGCTTGTAGCGCTTTGAGCGCTGCTTAAATCCGAAGGCCGCCGCAAGGCGGCGTTCGGCCATCCGAATTCCAAGAAATTGAGAGGCTCCCGTGGCCCGCACCACTCCTATCGAGCGTTACCGTAACTTCGGCATCATGGCCCACATCGATGCCGGCAAGACCACCACGTCCGAGCGCATCCTGTTCTACACCGGCAAGAGCCACAAGCTCGGTGAAGTGCACGATGGCGCCGCCACCATGGACTGGATGGAGCAGGAGCAGGAACGTGGCATCACGATCCAGTCCGCTGCTACCACCGCGTTCTGGAAGGGCATGGACAAGTCCCTGCCGGAGCACCGTTTCAACATCATCGACACCCCTGGGCACGTTGACTTCACCATCGAAGTCGAACGCTCCCTGCGCGTGCTCGACGGTGCGGTGTTCGTGCTGTGTGCCGTTGGTGGCGTGCAGCCGCAGTCCGAGACCGTGTGGCGCCAGGCCAACAAGTACCAGGTCCCGCGCATCGCGTTCGTCAACAAGATGGACCGTACCGGTGCCAACTTCCTGAAGGTCCGTGACCAGCTGAAGGCCAAGCTCGGCGCCGTCGCCGTGCCGATGCAGCTGCCGATCGGTGCCGAAGAAGGCTTCAAGGGCGTGGTCGATCTGCTCAAGATGAAGGCCATCCATTGGGATGAGGCTTCGCAGGGCATGAAGTTCGAGTACGGCGAAATCCCGGCTGATCTGCAGGCGGCGGCTGAAGAGGCCCGCACCTTCATGATCGAAACCGCGGCTGAAGCCAGCGAAGAGCTGATGGAAAAGTACCTGGGCGGCGAAGAGCTGGACGAGGCCGAGATCATCAACGCGCTGCGTACCCGTACGCTGGCCGTTGAAATCGTGCCGATGTTCTGCGGTTCGGCGTTCAAGAACAAGGGCGTGCAGGCCATGCTGGACGGCGTGATCCAGCTGCTGCCGTCGCCGGTGGACGTGCCTGACGTGAAGGGCACCGACGTCGACGACGATTCCATCGAGATGACCCGCAAGTCGGACGACAAGGCTCCGTTCTCGTCGCTGGCATTCAAGATCATCACCGATCCGTTCGTTGGCGCGCTGACCTTCTTCCGTGTCTACTCGGGCACCCTGAACGGTGGCGACACCGTGCTGAACTCGGTGAAGAACAAGAAGGAGCGTATCGGCCGCATCCTGCAGATGCACTCGAACAACCGCGAGGAAATCAAGGAAGTTCTGGCTGGTGACATCGCTGCTGCCGTGGGCCTGAAGGACACCACCACCGGTGACACGCTGTGCTCGCTCGAAGCACCGATCGTGCTTGAGCGCATGGTGTTCCCGGAGCCGGTGATCTCGATGGCTGTCGAGCCGAAGACCAAGTCGGACCAGGAAAAGATGGGTCTGGCACTGGGCCGTCTTGCACAGGAAGATCCGTCGTTCCGCGTCAAGACCGACGAAGAATCCGGCCAGACCATCATCTCCGGCATGGGCGAGCTGCACCTGGACATCATCGTTGACCGCCTCAAGCGCGAGTTCAACGTTGAAGCCAACGTCGGCAAGCCGCAGGTGGCCTACCGCGAAACCATCCAGCAGGCTGACGTCAAGTCGGATTACAAGCACGCCAAGCAGTCCGGTGGTAAGGGTCAGTACGGTCACGTCGTGATCGAGCTGTCGCCGATCACCGCTGAAGACCGTGCCGATCCGAAGCTGGCTGCTGCCATCAAGGATGACTTCCTGTTCATCAACGACATCACCGGCGGCGTGATCCCGAAGGAATTCATTCCTTCCGTGGAAAAGGGCCTGCGCGAAACCATCACCAGCGGTCCGCTGGCTGGCTTCCCGGTGGTGGACGTCAAGGTCAAGCTGGTGTTCGGCTCGTACCATGACGTTGACTCCTCGGAAATGGCGTTCAAGCTCGCCTCGTCGATGGCCTTCAAGCAGGGCTTCGCCAAGGCCAAGCCGGTTCTGCTGGAGCCGATCATGAAGGTCGAGATCGTGACCCCGGAAGACTACCAGGGTGACGTGATGGGCGACGTAAGCCGCCGTCGTGGCGTTCTGCAGGGTTCGGGCACCACCGGTGACGGCTCGGCCAGCATCATCAATGCGATGATCCCGCTGGGCGAAATGTTCGGTTACGCCACCGCGCTGCGTTCGCAGACCCAGGGTCGCGCAACCTTCACGATGGAATTCGACCATTACGAGCCGGCGCCGAACAACATCGCCGAAACCGTCATCAAGAAGGGCTGAGTCTCTGACTCAGCCTCTCCTTCCAAGTTATAGATAATCAAGGAACAACAATGTCCAAGAGCAAGTTCGAGCGCACCAAGCCGCACGTCAACGTCGGCACCATCGGCCACGTCGACCATGGCAAGACCACCCTGACCGCAGCACTGACCAAGATCGGTGCAGAGCGCTTCGGTGGCGAGTTCAAGGATTACTCCTCGATCGACGCCGCGCCGGAAGAAAAGGCACGTGGCATCACGATCTCGACCGCACACGTTGAGTACGAATCCGCTACCCGTCACTACGCCCACGTGGATTGCCCGGGCCATGCTGACTACGTCAAGAACATGATC
>NZ_JBRREC010000077.1:0-25423 GCF_056760015.1 Stenotrophomonas sp. STEN029
AAGCCGATACTGCTGAAGCCCTTCGCAGCTGTGCAATCTGATGCTGTGCCTGCTTCGCGGCTGACGCCGCTCCTACAAACAGCCGGACACCCGATCGACGCGCTGTTACCTCCCCCCACATGCGAAAAGCCCGCCTTGCGGCGGGCTTTTGCTTACTTGGCTTCGATCGCCTTGCTCGGCGCGTCTTCGCCGTGCTTCTTGATCATCCACCACTGCTGCAGCAGGCTCAGGCCGCCGTTGACCACCCAGTACAGGACCAGGCCGGACGGCATGAAGGCCATCATCACGCCGAATACCAGCGGCATGAACTGCATCATCTTCTGCTGCATCGGGTCCATGCCCACAGCCGGGGTCAGCTTCTGGGTGAACCACATCACCGCGATGTTGATGATCGGCAGGATGAAGTACGGATCACGCGCGGTCAGATCCTGGATCCAGCCCAGCCACGGTGCCTGACGCAGTTCCACCGACTCCACCAGCACCCAGTACAGGGCGAAGAAGATCGGCATCTGGATCAGCAGCGGCAGGCAGCCACCCAGCGGATTGATCTTCTCCTTCTTGTACAGCTCCATCATTGCGGTCTGGAACTTCTGCTTGTCGTCGCCGTAGCGCTCCTTCAGCTGCGCGATGCGCGGCTGGAACTTGCGCATCTTGGCCTGCGACTTGAACTGCGCATTGGCCAGCGGGAACAACGCCATCTTCAACAGGATCACCAGGCCGATGATGGCCCAGCCCCAGTTGCCGACCAGCTTGTGCACCTGGTTCATCACCCAGAACAAGCCCTGACCGATGATGGCCATGATCGAGAAGCGGCTGTAATCGACCACGCGGTCCAGGCCCTTCACGTCTTCCTTGGCGATCTGGTTGACCAGCTTCGGGCCCACCCACAGGCGCGCCTCGGTGCTGACCTTCTGGCCCGGTGCCACGGTGAAGCCGGGTCCGCGGGTTTCGATCACGTTGCGCGGACCGTTCTGCGACAGCAGGTACAGCGCGGACTGGTCAGCCTGCGGAATCCAGGCGGTGAAGAAATGGTGCTGCAGCATCGCCACCCAGCCACCACTGATGGTCTGGTTGATGGTGCCGTCTTCCAGGTAGTCCTTGAACGCACGACGCTGGTAACCATCAGCCGGGCTGAACCAGGTGGCGCCATTGAAGCTGAAGGAGTCCGGGTTGGTCATTCCCTTGGTGATCACCGGCGGCACGCGGTCCAGCTTGCGGAACACATAGCCCTGCCACGGCGCAGTGCCGGTATTGACCACTTCGTCCTTCACGCTGATGGCGTAATCGCCACGCTTGAAGGTGTAGGTGCGATGGATGCTGACGCCGTTCGGGCCGTTCCAGACGAACGGCACCTGCACTTCGCTCTGGCCGTCAGCCAGGGCGACGGTGGTGACACCCTGCACCGGCTGGAAGCCGTTGGCGCCGGGCACCGGCGAGTTGTTCTGGCTGGCCCAACCGGCGGTGGCGCTGTACGGGTGTGCCTTGTCTTCGGTCAGCAGCTGCACCGGCGGGCTGCCAGCGGCCTTGGTCTGCGGGAAGTGCAGCAGATCGGCGTCAAGCACGCTGCGGCCGTCGAGCACCAGCTTCAGTACGTCGGTGGTGACGGTTACGCGCTGGGCGCTGGTGGCAGCCTCCATGCCTGCAGGTGCGGCGGAGACAGGAGGCTGGCCCGGCACGGTGGCCTGCGGCACGTCGGCGGTGGCCGGTGCATGCAGATCGACGTCATTGGCGCCCGGCACGGCCGGCTGGGTGGTGGCCACGGTTGCCGGATCCGGTGCGGCCTTTTCGCGACCCCATTCCATCCACAGCAGCACGGCTACCATCAGCCAGGCAAAAATCAGGAATACACGGGTCTGGTTCATCAGCAGGCAGGCTCGGCTCGACCGGAGGAAGTGTCCGGTACGTTCAAAGGAAGAGGGGCGGGTGCGCCCTCGTGCGGCGGCATTGTGCCGCCCGCAGCCACAACGGGCAATGCGCCGGCACGGCGCAGCAGGCGCTCGAACGCCTCACGGATCTGTTGATTACTGGCGGTCTTGGCCGCGGATCGGGCAACGATGACGTAATCGCCACCGCTCAGGCACGACCGTAGATGGCGTGTTGCATCCCGCAACACACGCTTGATACGGTTACGACCGACCGCACGCGTATCCACCTTGCGTGACACAGCCAAGCCGAGTCGAGCAGAGGAATCCCCTTTCAACCAGTGGAGTGTCATCAAGGGTTCGGATACACGGCGGGCGCCGTTGAAGACCGTTGTATATTCGGCACGCGTACGAACCCGCGCAGAGCGAGGGAATCGCTTGCGCGGGCAAGTACTGATCACGATCGGTGTTGCGATTGCCGCTTCACGCGGCAACGCAATCAAGCGCTGAGGACTTTGCGGCCCTTGGCGCGGCGACGCGACAGGATCTTGCGGCCGTCGGCGGTCTTCATACGAGCACGGAAACCGTGATCGCGCTTGCGCTTGAGGTTGCTGGGCTGGAACGTGCGCTTGGTGGCCATTGGGGCACCTGTATGAAGTGGACGGAAAGAACCGGAAATTCTATAGACCCTACCGGGGTCACGTCAAGTCTCGCTTGACAAAGCTATCCACAGCCCGGTGTACATCTTGTGGATGAGCCTGTGAATAAAACTGGGACAAGCATTCCCGCATCGGGCCTGCGGTGGTAGTCTGGGCCATCCACTTTCCCCCTTCCGGCCTGTGGCCCGGCGGCTTTCTGCGCCCGGCTGGCAAGCCTTTGACGACTATTGCTGATGGATGCCTGGACACGTTGTCTCGAACGTCTGGAGGCGGAATTTCCGCCCGAAGATGTCCACACCTGGTTGAAGCCGCTGCAGGCCGACCAACGCGCTGACAGCCTTGTGCTGTACGCGCCCAATGCCTTTATCGTCGACCAGGTGCGCGAACGCTACCTGCCGCGCATCGGCGAATTGCTGACCCATTTCGCCGGTTTCGGTGAAGTGATCCTGGAAATCGGCTCGCGTCCGCGGGCGCCGGAACCGGCCCCGCTGGTCGCCCCGAGTGCCACTTCCGTGCCGGCTGCGCCGGTGGTGCCGTTCAACGGCAACCTCGACGCCCACTACACCTTCACCAATTTCGTCGAAGGCCGCAGCAACCAACTCGGTTTGGCCGCGGCCTTCCAGGCGGCGCAGAAGCCGGGCGATCGTGCGCATAACCCCCTGCTGCTGTACGGCGGCACCGGTCTGGGTAAGACCCACCTGATGCTGGCTGCTGGCAATGCCATGCGCCAGGCCAATCCGGCGGCAAAAGTGCTGTATCTGCGTTCGGAACAGTTCTTCAGCGCGATGATCCGTGCGCTGCAGGAAAAGTCCATGGACCAGTTCAAGCGCCAGTTCCAGCAGGTCGATGCGCTGCTGATCGATGACATCCAGTTCTTCGCCGGCAAGGACCGCACCCAGGAAGAGTTTTTCCACACCTTCAATGCCTTGTTTGACGGAAAGCAGCAGATCATCCTGACCTGCGACCGCTACCCGCGCGAAGTGGAAGGCCTGGAAGCCCGCCTGAAATCACGTCTGGCTTGGGGTTTGTCGGTCGCCATCGAGCCGCCGGACTTTGAAACCCGTGCCGCCATCGTGCTGGCCAAGGCCCGCGAACGCGGCGCCGAGATTCCGGACGACGTGGCGTTCCTGATCGCCAAGAAGATGCGCTCCAACGTGCGCGATCTGGAAGGTGCGCTCAATACGCTGACTGCCCGCGCCAATTTCACCGGCCGCGCGATCACCACCGAGTTTGCCCAGGAAACCCTGCGCGATCTGCTGCGTGCCCAGCAACAAGCCATCAGCATTCCCAATATCCAGAAAACGGTTGCCGACTACTACGGCCTGCAGATCAAGGATCTGTTGTCCAAGCGCCGCACCCGTTCACTGGCCCGTCCGCGTCAGGTCGCCATGGCGCTGACCAAGGAACTGACCGAACACAGCCTGCCGGAAATCGGCGATGCGTTTGCCGGCCGCGACCACACCACGGTGCTGCACGCCTGCCGCCAGATCCGCACGTTGATGGAAACCGACGGCAAGCTGCGCGAGGACTGGGAAAAGCTGATCCGCAAGCTCAGCGAGTAAGCCCCTGCGCTGCCCTGTTGGAACACTCATCGATGAAACAGGTGGGAAAACCATTGGGGCAGCGAGGTCTGGGCCGGAAGTGGAGCGAATGATGCACCGACACCACTGCGGCGTCATCGCACAAAACGGTGCATGATTCGGGGGCAGGTTTTGGAGAAGTTGTGGATAAAATTGGTCGGCAAATCCGCGGCAAAATTATCCACAGGTTCCCCCACCAGCTCAGCGTCAGTAATACATGGGTTTCAGCTTCAATAAATTATTTAAAAACAAACACTTAGGTGTGTTTTAAGCCAAATCTGGCTCTACCAGCACCACCAAGCTTTTGATTTAATCCACATCTTTTAAAAGCATAGGGGCACGAAACCACATGCGTTTCACACTGCAGCGCGAAGCCTTTCTCAAGCCGTTGGCCCAGGTCGTCAACGTGGTTGAACGCCGCCAGACCCTGCCGGTTCTGGCCAATTTCCTCGTCCAGGTTCAAGGCGGCCAGCTTTCGCTGACCGGCACCGACCTGGAAGTCGAAATGGTCTCCCGCATCGCGGTCGAGGATGCCCAGGACGGCGAAACCACGATCCCGGCACGCAAATTGTTCGAAATCATCCGTGCCCTGCCCGATGGCAGCCGCATCACGGTTTCGCAGACCGGCGACAAGATCACCGTCCAGGCCGGACGCAGCCGTTTCACTCTGGCGACCCTGCCGGCAAATGACTTCCCGTCGGTTGACGAAGTTGAAGCCACCGAGCGCGTCGTCGTACCGGAAGCAGCGCTGAAGGAACTGATCGAGCGCACTGCGTTCGCAATGGCGCAGCAGGACGTGCGCTATTACCTCAACGGCCTGCTGTTCGACCTGCGCGACAGCATCCTGCGCTGCGTTGCAACCGACGGGCACCGCCTGGCGCTGTGCGAAACCGCGCTGGAAACCGATAACGGCGCCAAGCGCCAGATCATCGTGCCGCGCAAGGGCGTGACCGAATTGCAGCGTCTGCTGGAAGGCGGCGATCGTGAGGTCGAGCTGGAAGTCGGCCGTAGCCACGTGCGCATGAAGCGCGACGATGTCACCTTCACCTCGAAGCTGATCGACGGCCGTTTCCCGGATTACGAAGCAGTGATCCCGATCGGTGCCGACCGCGAAGTGAAGGTTGAGCGTGAGACCCTGCGTGCTTCGCTGCAGCGTGCGGCAATTCTTTCCAACGAGAAGTACCGCGGCGTTCGCGTCGAAGTGACCCCGGGCCAGCTGAAGATCAGCGCGCACAACCCGGAGCAGGAAGAAGCCCAGGAAGAAATCGAAGCCGATACCGTGGTCAGCGATCTGGCCATCGGCTTCAACGTGAACTACCTGCTTGATGCCCTGTCGGCACTGCGCGATGAGCACGTTGTCATCCAGCTGCGTGATTCCAACTCCTCGGCACTGGTGCGTGAAGCCAGCAGCGAGAAGTCGCGTCATGTGGTGATGCCGCTGCGTCTCTGACCTGCCGGTTCCACGTGGAACACGAAGAAGCCCGGTTCAATGCCGGGCTTTTTTGTGGCTTGGATTCTGGCTGAGGTTCCACGTGGAACAGCCGGGGCAAAATCCGAAAATTTGCTGGCTTTAGGGTGTTCGGCAGGCCTGTCTAATCTCTTTCATCTGGGAGCAGTGAAGCCGAGGTGGATATTTGGCAGCTGTGAACTCTTTGGTTTCATGCAGCAGTCGCGACAGGCTGCGAGTGCCTCAGCAGCATCCAGACGCTTGGTTCCAGTTCGTGCGATCAGCTTTACCACAGCCTCGAAACTCATCGTGATCCGTTGGTGGATTTCTTGTCTGAGCCGATCGTTTCATCGCTAGCGGGGAACTCCTTCTTCCCCAGAGGCCCTTGCCTCTCCTGTCGCTCGAGTAGCCATGGACAAGGCATGGTTCCGCTGAGCGTCCAGATTGACGTGGTCTCAGCTCAGCAAGCAAAGGCTCTCGATGCTTTGGAGCTACTCTCCAGATTCGAGCGCGCAGCCCTATTGGCAGACCGCCGGCAGCAGCTCAATCCGTGAAATCCGAGAGCTGGGACCCTCGCGAAGCAATCAGAATTCAAGAAATCTGGCCCAGGACCAGGGCAGCTGGGAAGGGCAAGACAGGCAGACGCGATGGCCGGCTCAGATCGACCTCGGATTTCTTCAAATCTGATTCCAGTCGCTGGATTCTAGCTCCCGGAAATCAAGGATTCGAAGCTCTGCTTTTTCGCCTTATCTGGTTGCCTGTTTTCTCAGCTCTATGCTTTAAATCTGAGAATAAATCAAAAGCTTGGTGGTGATGGTAGGAGCAGATTTTATGTAAAACTACATTAACTTATTGTTTTGCAATGTTTTATTGGCCATGAAACCCCCTGTAAAACAGGCCTTCTAGCCTGTGGATATCTGTGGATAAGCTCAGAGGGAGCTCTCAAGGCCAATCTTATCCACAGATTGCCCAACTTATACACAGGGTTTGTACCCGAACCTATACATTCCTCAAAAGCAGCATGTTTTCGTGAAATCTGCAGAGCTGCTGCCCTGCCCATCACTCAGATTTGAAGAAATCCTGCATGTTCCACGTGGCACAGACCGGCATAGGTTCAGCCAACGCATCTGCTCTGTTGATGAGGCCTGCTCAAAGTTTGCGGATGCATTAAGCTGCGCATGGCCTGCCACGCGTCCCGTGCTGGCGTCGTGCTTTCTTTCGAGCGTCAATGCATATCGTCCGTGTTGCCTTGAACCGCGTACGTCGGTTCGATTCGGTGGAACTGGCTCCCCGTCCTGGAATCAACCTGATTACCGGCGCCAATGGCGCGGGCAAGACCAGCGTGCTCGAAGCCCTGCACCTGATGGCCTATGGCCGTAGCTTCCGAGGCCGGGTCCGGGACGGGCTGGTGCAGAAAGGCGCTGAGAATCTGGATGTTTTCGTTGAATGGCAGGAGCGTAGCGACGCAGAACTCGGCGTCTCAACGCGTCGGGCAGGGTTGCGGCACAGCGGACAGGTCTGGAAAGGCCGTTTGGACGGCGAAGACGTGGCGCAACTGGGAAATCTCTGCGCTGCGCTGGCCGTTGTTACCTTCGAACCGGGCAGCCATGCTTTGGTCAGTGGCGGCAGTGAACCCCGTCGGCGCTTCATCGATTGGGGATTGTTCCACGTGGAACCTGACTTTCTTCCCCTCTGGCGGCGTTACACGCGGGCCTTGAAGCAGCGTAATGCGCTATTGAAGATGGGCGCCCCTGGCAAACAGCTGGATGCCTGGGATTGGGAGCTTGCCGAGGCGGGCACCCCCCTGACCTCTCGTCGCCAGCACTACCTGGAGCGTTTGCAGGATCGAGCGGTCGCAATCGCTGCAGATCTGGCTCCAGGCCTGCAGATGAGTACCCTGGAACTGCAGCCAGGCTGGCGCCGGCACGAAATGTCGCTGGGCGATGCCCTGTTGCTGGCCCGCGAGCGCGACCGTAGCGCCGGCTATACCTCGGTTGGCCCGCATCGGGCCGATTGGAGCGTTGGTTTCACGCAGATTCCCGGCCGTGATGCGCTATCCCGCGGGCAAGCCAAACTCACCGCCCTGGCCTGCCTGCTCGGGCAAGCCGACGATTACGCCAGCCAACGTGGCGAATGGCCGGTAGTCGCCCTGGATGACCTGGGTTCGGAGCTGGACTGCAATCACCAACACCGCGTGCTGCAGTATCTGGCGGCAACGCCTGCGCAGATATTCATCACTGCAACCGAAACGCCCGCTGCACTGCAAGCAGAATTGAGTCCGGCGGCTGTGTTCCACGTGGAACATGGCACCATCAAAGCCGCGAGTTGAGCCTTCAGGGCGGAAATTCCCCCGGCAGGTATAATCGGAACGTCATCCCCTATCTCTCATGCCCGTTCCACGGAATGGCGCATGACCTGCGGAGCCTACGGCAAGCGCAATGAGCGAAGAACAGAACACCCCGGTCAACAACGGCAATTACGACGCCAACAGCATCACCGCATTGGAAGGCTTGGAGGCTGTTCGCAAGCGTCCCGGTATGTACATCGGCGACGTCCATGACGGCACTGGCCTGCACCACATGGTGTTCGAGGTTGTCGACAACTCCATCGACGAAGCCCTCGCCGGTCATGCCGACAACGTACTGGTCACCATCCATGCCGATGGCTCGGTGTCGGTGGCAGACAACGGCCGCGGTATCCCGGTCGGCAAGCATGCGCAGATGAGCCAGAAGCTCGATCGCGAAGTCTCCGCTGCCGAAGTGGTGATGACCGTCCTGCATGCAGGCGGCAAGTTCGACGACAACAGCTACAAGGTTTCCGGCGGCCTGCACGGCGTCGGCGTCAGCGTGGTCAATGCGCTGTCGCAGAAGCTGCTGCTGGATATCTACCAGGGTGGCTTCCACTACCAGCAGGAATACGCCGACGGCGCCGCGGTTACTCCGCTCAAGCAGCTGGAAACCAGTGATCGCCGCGGCACCATGCTGCGCTTCTGGCCGTCGGTGACGGCGTTCCATGGCAATGTGGAATTCCATTACGAAATCCTGGCCCGTCGCCTGCGTGAGCTGTCCTTCCTGAATTCCGGCGTCAACATCACCCTGGTGGATGAGCGCGGTGAAGGCCGTCGCGACGATTACCACTACGAAGGCGGTATCAAGAGCTTCGTGGAGCACCTGGCGCAGGTGAAGACCCCGCTGCACCCGAATGTCATCGCGGTAACCGGCGAAGCCAATGGCATCGTGGTCGAGGTTGCGCTGCAGTGGACCGATTCCTACCAGGAAACGATGTACTGCTTCACCAACAACATCCCGCAGAAGGACGGCGGTACCCACCTTGCTGGCTTCCGCGCCGCGCTGACCCGCACGCTCAACAACTACATCGAGCAGAGCGGCATCGCCAAGCAGGCCAAGATCAGCTTCACCGGCGACGACATGCGCGAAGGCATGATCGCGGTGTTGTCGGTGAAGGTGCCGGACCCGAGCTTCTCCAGCCAGACCAAGGAAAAGCTGGTCAGCTCCGACGTCAAGCCGGCGGTGGAAAGCACCTTCGGCGCCAAGCTCGAAGAGTTCCTGCAGGAAAACCCGAACGAAGCCAAGGCCATTGCCAGCAAGATCGTCGACGCAGCCCGTGCCCGCGAAGCCGCGCGCAAGGCCCGCGACCTGACCCGCCGCAAGGGCGCACTGGATATCGCCGGTCTGCCGGGCAAGCTGGCCGATTGCCAGGAAAAGGATCCTGCGCTGTCCGAACTGTTCATCGTCGAGGGTGACTCGGCAGGTGGCTCGGCCAAGCAGGGCCGCAACCGCAAGAACCAGGCGGTGCTGCCCTTGCGCGGCAAGATCCTCAATGTGGAACGCGCCCGTTTCGACCGCATGCTGTCCTCCGACCAGGTCGGTACCCTGATCACCGCACTGGGCACCGGCATCGGCCGCGATGAGTACAACCCGGACAAGCTGCGTTACCACAAGATCATCATCATGACCGACGCCGACGTCGACGGCGCGCACATCCGTACGCTGCTGTTGACGTTCTTCTACCGGCAGATGCCGGAGCTGATCGAGCGTGGTTTTGTGTATATCGGCCTGCCGCCGCTGTACAAGATCAAGCAGGGCAAGACCGAGTTGTACCTGAAGGATGACCCGGCGCTGGATGCGTATCTGGCCAATAACGCAGTGGAAAACGCGGCGCTGATTCCGGCTGCTGGCGAGCCGCCGATCGAGGGTGTGGCCCTGGAAAAGCTGTTGATGACCTACGCTGCCGCGCAGGAAACCATCAACCGCAACGCGCACCGCTATGACCGCAGCCTGCTGGAGACGCTGGTCGATTTCACTCCGATGGATCTTGAGCACCTGCGCAGCGCCGGCGAGAACGAAGGCCTGGCTGCATTGGCCAAGCGCCTGAACCAGGGCAGCCTGGGCACGCCGCGTTTCAGCCTGGTCCTGCAGGAACCGAATGAGCAGCGTCCGGCTGCGGTGCTGGTCACCCGTCGTCACATGGGTGAGGAACACACCCAGGTGCTGCCGCTGGCTGCATTTGAATCCGGCGAACTGCGTCAACTGCACGTGGCATCGCAGTTGCTGCATGGGCTGGTACGTGAAGGCGCCACCATCAACCGCGGTAACAAGTCTGCCGAGATCACCGGTTTCGCGCAGGCCCAGGCCTGGTTGATGGAGGAGGCCAAGAAGGGACGCCAGATCCAGCGCTTCAAGGGCCTGGGTGAAATGAACCCCGAGCAGCTGTGGGACACCACGGTGAATCCGGATACGCGCCGTCTATTGCAGGTTCGCATCGAAGACGCTGTTGAAGCCGATCAGATCTTCAGCACCTTGATGGGCGATGTGGTGGAACCGCGTCGTGATTTCATCGAGAGCAATGCGCTGAAGGTAACCAACCTGGATATCTGATCCAGCGCAACCGTCAGTGTGGGCGCCGGCAACGGCGCCCACTTTCCATCGAGCCACTGCCAGGTCCGCGATGTCCACTCTTCCCGACGTACCGCTCTCCTCGTCCTCCCCTGCCCTCTCCAAACCTGGTTCGCCGCTGCTCGGCTTTGCCCTGGATCTGTTGATCGGCATTGCCACGCTGTTGTTCCTGAGTGTGCTGGGCGGTCTGGTGTGGGCGTTGTGGCGTGGTGTCGAAGTTGGCATGCAGGCTGCGCGCGATGGTGCTGCGCCGGCAGCAGCAGAGCTGGCAACCGCTTTGGGCACGCCCGGTGCCTTGCCGCAGATGCTGATTGCACTGGTATCCACCGGTGGTGCGGCATTGCTGCTTTACTTCCTGCGCCGTCGCGCCACTCCGGCTGAGCGTGCGCAATCACATCAGGCCATGCGCCGTGCATCGACCTGGGGTTGGATCGCAGTTGTCGCTACCTGTGTTTTTCTCGGCAGCAGCGGGATTGGCTGGATCGCCAAGCAGATGGGCGTGGAGCCGGTGCCAACCAACCTGTTGCTGATGCAGCAGGCGTGGGCGCAATACCCACTGTTCCTGATCGTCTTCGCGGTGGTGTTGGCGCCGGCTTACGAAGAATTACTGTTCCGTCGCGTGTTGTTCGGACGCCTGTGGGCCGCGAACCGTCCCCTGTTGGGCATCGTGCTCAGCAGCTTGGCATTTGCCCTGGTGCACGAGATCCCCGGCACCAGCCCCAACAGCTTCCCGGCGATGCTGCAGCTGTGGTTGATATACGGCGGCATGGGCGCTGCGTTTGCATGGGTTTATCGCAGGACAGGAACGCTGTGGGCGGCGGTAATCGCCCATGCGCTGAACAACGCGGTCGCCTTGGCGGCGATGGTGCTGTTCGGTACGCAATAAAGCCACCAGCGGTTGACGAAAAATTAAGCAAGACACTCGCACACTGCAGACGTGAACGAGGGGATCCCGGATGAAAGCTGTCGGACTAGCCGTAGTTGCCGCGCTGTTGCTCAGCGCATGCGCCACCACCACCTCGCCTACCGGGCGACGCCAGGTCATAGGTGGCATTTCGCAGCAGCAGTTGGATCAGCTCGGCGCACAGGCCTTTGCAGAAACCAAGGCCAAGCAGACTCTCAACCGTGATGCCAAGCAGAACGCCTACGTGCAATGCGTGGTCAATGCCTTGGTGGCGCAGCTGCCGCAGCAATACCATGGCGTACGGTGGGAAACCGCAGTATTCGTCGACAAGGAACCCAACGCCTTTGCCCTGCCTGGCGGCAAGGTTGGGGTGAATACCGGCATCTTCACCGTGGCAAAGAACCAGGATCAGCTGGCGGCGGTGATCGGCCATGAAATCGGCCATGTGATCTCGCGTCATCACGAAGAGCGGCTTACGCGACAGCAGGGTACGCAGATGGGCTTGGGCATCCTCGGCGCGCTGGCTGGCGCGGCCTACGGGGATACCGCCGCCAGCGCCGTCAACCAGTTCGGAGGCATGGGCGCACAAGGCCTGATCCTGCTGCCCGGTTCGCGAACTCAGGAAAGTGAGGCTGATGTGGTGGGGCAACGTCTGATGGCACAGGCCGGGTTTGACCCCTCACAAGCTGTGAATCTATGGCAGAACATGATGGCAGCCAGCGGAAATCGTTCCCCGCAGTGGCTTTCCACCCATCCAGACCCGGCCAACCGTATCCGTGAGTTGCAACGTGACACACCTGCGTTGGAGCCTGTATTTCAGCAGGCTAGGCGTTCCGGTGTAGTCCCGCGCTGTGGTTAGTTGTAGGAAAATGCTGCAGTACACCATCAGAAGTGATTTCTCCGTCAAATAATTTCTGATACGTTTGCGTGCTCGGTCCCGTTCCGACAGTTTGAATTTCTACCGCCCCGGCGGCCCCTTCGAGGTGAAACATGATCTTCCGCAGCCAAAAGCACGCCGTGCTCTCCATCCTCATCGCCACTGCATTGGGTGGTGTTGTCGTCGCTGACGCTGCGGCGCAGTCGCGCTCGTCCGAGCGTCGGGGCAGCAAGGAGAGCGCCAAGGCTGAAGTACTGTTCCCGGAAGCCACCCGCGTGGAGCCGAAGGGCAAGGCCTCTTCGAAGATGGGCAGCAAGCTCAACAAGCTGTTCGCTGCCTACAACAAGCAGGAATTCGCGGAGACCCGCACCCTCGCCGATGAGATCATCGCGTCGCCGGATGCCAACGATTACGACAAGGCCGTTGCCAACCAGCTGGCCTCGCAGGGCGCTTACAACCTTGATGACAACGCCGCTGCCAAGCAGTACCTGCAGCAGGCCATCGCGCTGAACCAGCTGGACAACAACGGCCACTACCAGGCGATGTTGATGCTGGCCCAGCTGCAGTTGCAGGATGACCAGCTGGTGGAAGGCCTGGCCAACCTGGACAAATACTTCGCCGAGTCGAAGTCGAACAAGCCCGAAGAACTGATCATCAAGGGCCAGGCGCTGTACCAGAGCGAAAAGTATGCCGAGGCTATCCCGGTGCTGAAGGCGGCCATCGCTGCCACGCCCGAGCCGAAGGACAACTGGAACCAGCTGCTGATGGCGGCCTACTCCGAAGCCGGCCAGACCGGTGAGGCAGTAAAGGAAGCAGAGGCGCTGGCGGCCAAGAACCCGGCCGACAAGAAGGCCCAGCTCAACCTGGCCAGCATGTACATGCAGGCCGATCAGATGGAACAGGCTGCCGCAGTGATGGACAAGCTGCGCGCGGCCGGACAGCTCACGGAAGAGCGCGAGTACAAGCAGCTGTACTCGATCTACGCCAACACCGACAACAAGGAACGGGACGTCATTGCGGTGATCAACGAGGGTATCTCCAAGGGCATCCTCAAGCCGGATTACCAGACCTACCTGGCCCTGGCGCAGTCGTACTACTACACCGAGCAGGTGCCGCAGGCGATCGACGCCTGGAAGAACGCGGCCCCGCTGTCCAAGGACGGTGAAACCTACCTGAACCTGGCCAAGGTCCTGCACTCGGAAGGGCGCATTCCGGAAGCCAAGCAGGCAGCGCGTGATGCATTGGCCAAGGGTGTCAAAAACCCGGCAGATGCAAACAAAATCATCAACCTGAAGTAAGCAGGAATAACGCCTGAACGGCTGCAATTTAGATGCGCAGCTGGTCAGGATTGGTATAAGCTTGGAGGTTCCTGCGGTGTCATGCACCGCTGAATCAGGGGTGGCTTCACACCACCACCCCGACCCCACTAAAGAGTTCTTGGCGCATGACGGAACAACTGGTCTTCCACCACAGGTATGACACCCAGAAAGAAACGGGCCTGAGCTGGCCGCGTATCGCGGGTATCGCATTTGTAATCGCACTGCATCTCGCAGCCCTGATGATGCTCCTGATCCCGGCCGTTGCCCCCAAGGCAGCTGCGGAGAAGGAACGCAACGTCATGGTGACGTTGGTCGACGCTCCGCCGCCGCCACCGCCGCCGCCGCCGCCGCCGCCGCAGGACACCCCGCCGCCGCCGGTAAAGAACCTGGCGCCGCCGAAGCAATCGCCGCTGCCGCCGCCGCCGGAAGCACCGGTGATCGACGTGCCGGAACCGCGTCCGAACGACGTGGTCACGCCGCCGTCGCCGCCGACGCCGCCGTCACCGCCGGTTGATATCCAGGCCAGCGTCGACATCTCGTCCAAGGCCATGAACCCGCCGCGTTACCCGCCGGCTGCATTCCGTGCCGGTATCCAGGGCGAGGTCATCCTGATCATTGATGTCGATGCCAGCGGCAACGTCACCAATGTGTCTGTCGAGAAGTCCAGCCGCAACCGCGACCTCGACCGAGCTGCAATGGAAGCGGCGCGTAAGTGGAAGTTCAACCCCGCCCAGAGCGGTGGATCGAAGGCAGCTGGTCGCGTCCGCGTCCCGGTCAACTTTGCGCTGAGCTGATCCAGGGGGCGGCTTTGATAGCCGCCACCAGGTCAGGTCAACATTAGCTACACCCTTTAACACCACACACAACAAAGGTAAGCGTCATGCTGCAGGAAATTTTCATCGCCGCTGCTGCCGGGGGCAACGCAAACAACGCTCTCTCGCAGATGGGCTTCGAGCATCTGATCCACGAAATGACCACCAAGCCGGGCGACTTCGCCGTCTCCTGGGTGGTTCTGTTGACCTTGGTGATCATGTCGGCCATGTCCTGGTACTGGACCGTCATCAACATCTTCCGCACCGCTCGCCTGAAGTCGGCTGCTGATCGCGTGCCGTCGCAGTTCTGGGATGCCCCGAACGCACAGGACGCCATCCGCGCCATGGAAGAGCAGCCGGCTTCGGAGCCGTTCTCCAAGATCGCTCTGGACGCAGCCCAGGCTGCTGCCCACCACCAGCAGGCTGGTGCTTCGGAAACCCTGAGCCGTTCGGAATTCGTTGACCGCGCCCTGCGTCAGGCCGTGACCCGCGAATCCAACAAGCTGCAGGGCGGCATGATCCTGCTGGCCACCGTCGGTGCAACCGCTCCGTTCGTGGGTCTGCTGGGTACCGTGTGGGGCATCTACGGCGCGCTGATCAAGATCGGTGCAACTGGTTCGGCCTCGATCGACGCCGTTGCCGGCCCGGTGGGTGAAGCACTGATCATGACCGCGATCGGTCTGTTCGTGGCTATCCCGGCCGTGTTCGCCTTCAACTTCTTCAGCAAGATCAACAGCGCGACTGTCAGCAAGTTCGACACCTTCGCTCACGATCTGCACGACTTCTTCGCCACCGGTTCGCGCGTTCGCTAATCCGGTACGTCGAGTAAGTCTTCGCAACGATATAGACGGAGCCCGTTATGGCTTTCAGTAGTGGTAACAGCAGCGGCCCAATGGCCGACATCAACGTCACTCCCCTCGTGGACGTGATGCTGGTGCTGCTGATCATCTTCATCATCACGGCTCCCCTGATGTCCCACAAGGTCAAGGTGGAGTTGCCGGAAGCCAACCTGATCCAGAACCCGGAAGATGCGCCTGATCGCAAGAATCCGATTACGGTGGCGGTCAAGGAAGACGGCAAGCTCTACTGGAACGACGAAGAGGTCTCGAAGGAGACCTTGGAGTCGCGTTTCGCGACTGCTGCCCAGCAGACGCCGCAGCCGCCGCTGAATCTGCGTGGTGACAAGACCACCAAGATGAAGGTGATCAACGAGGTCACCAAGATCGCGCAGGGCCAGGGCATGCTGGACGTCGGTTTCGTTGCCACCAAAGAAAAGGGGCAATAAGCCATGGCATTCAGTAGTGGTGGAAACAGGGGCCCAATGGCCGACATCAACGTCACGCCCCTCGTGGACGTGATGCTGGTTCTGCTGATCATCTTCATCGTGACCGCGCCGATCATGACGTACCCGATCGCCGTGGATCTGCCGCAGCGTGTGATCAACCCGCCGCCGCAGCTGCGTGAGCCGCCGCCGCCGATCGACCTCCGCGTCGACGCCAGCAACCAGGTTTACTGGAACAACAGTCCGGTGAACGTGGGCGATCTGCAGCAGAAGATGGAAGAAGAAGTACAGAAGGATCCGACCAACCAGCCGGAACTTCGCATCGAAGCAAGCCCGGATTCGGAGTACGACGTCATGGCCAAGATCCTGGCCCAGGCGAAGAACGCTCAGATGAAGAAGATTGGCTTCGTGCAGTAAGCAATACTGCAACACCAAGTCATGACGCGACTGGAAAACGCCCTCCTTGCGGGGGCGTTTTTTTTTGCCATCAAGTCCCGCTCCCGTCCAGGGAGTAAGAAGCGCAGCTTGCCAACCATCGCCACGCTGTCCGCCGAAGATTCCTGTGCCGGGCGGCGGGGCCGTGCTGATGCGGATCAGAACTGATCCAGTGGCTGACCGACGCATATCGGAACCCAGGAAGAGCAGAAGGGCTGCACCCAGCCGCGCTCTACGCCGCGCGGCCCGGGGATTGTTGCGATCCGGCGCCCCAACCTCCGCCTTGCGCGTCGTCGCAGCGACTTACCCACAGTTGCCTGTGGATGGACGCCTGCAGTGGCGTGGGACTTGAATGAAGTCCGCAACCAGCCTGTGGATTACTCAGACGCGATCCACGTGGAAACCGATCGCCCACTGATCACGGGGCGACCGCGAATGCTCCTTCGGCACTGTGGATAAATCGAATGGGAGCGGTCGGTGCGCCGGATGCAACCCTGCCCTGCCCCTCTGTAACGCGCCGTGTGGATAACCATCGCATTCCGCAGATAACGCGGCCTGCCAGACGATCTGGCGGGTGCAATTCGTGCGCGGGCGACTGCGTAGCGCCCCATGCTCAAAAACTCGGTAGTTTGGTAGCGAGCCGTTGCCAGGCACAGTTTGGTGCGCAGTCATGGGCGGAAAATTGGCCAGAAAAGACGGAAAACTCTGTCAATTTCGCTGAAAAATCCAGAATCTGAGGAGTAGTCCAGAGCCCGTCTGGTGAGCACTGGAGTAGACCCCAGCACGCGCGGCGCTGCCTGGGCCTGATGAAGGTCTGTGTACGTCGACTGGGATGACCGGCTACAACAGGTCGCCTGCAGCACTTCCAGAGCCGGTCTGTAGCCTGTGGATAAACCCCCGTCCGGAGTCAATGCAAGCCTGGCGCTGGATTGCTTGGCAACGGCATTTTCAGCCTATCCACAACGCTGAGTGGTTCAGGCAGGTCCCTACGAAACGCTGTGCAAACGTATGTGGATAAGTATGTGGATGCTATTTCACCAGGCCACGGCTCGAGCGGGTCTGGCGTACTGCCGGTGCTTTCGTCAGACCGGTTGGCACAACGGCTTGGCCTGGAAACAGCGGGCGACTGCTGCCAGCCGCGGCGTTTTTGAGGGAGCTGGTGCCTGGCTTACCTGCGCAGGTCTTCGGCTTCGGCAATGGCTGCGAGATAGCCCGCCACGCTTGCTTCCAGCCCGGTATACAAGGCTTCGCTGATCAGGGCGTGGCCGATGGACACTTCCAGCACGTTCGGAACGTGGGCCAGAAACGCGGTCAGATTCGTCTGCGACAGGTCATGGCCGGCATTGACGCCCAAGCCTGCGGCCTGGGCGCGGCGGGCGGCATCGGCGAACAGCGCCAGGGATTCCCAAGGGTCTCCTGCTGCATGCGCTTCGGCGTAGGGACCTGTGTATAACTCGACGCGATCGGCCCCGAGCACGGCGGCCTGGGCAATGTCAGGGTTGCCGGCATCCACGAACAGGCTGACCCGGCAACCCAGGGATTTCAGCGTGGCGATCAAGGGCCGCAGACGCTCGCCATCACGGCTGAAGTCGAAACCGTGGTCGGAAGTGAGCTGGCCATCGCTATCGGGCACCAACGTTGCCTGCGCCGGACGGGTCTGTTCGCACAACTCAAGCAGGCCGGGGTAGCCCTCGCGCGCCGGTGCGAACGGATTGCCTTCGATATTGAATTCCACCCCGTGTTGCTGGGTGAGTGCAGACAGCATCAGCACGTCGCCAGCGCGGATGTGACGCTGGTCCGGACGCGGGTGCACGGTGATGCCATGGGCGCCCGCGCGCAGGCAGGTCATTGCTGCCCGCACCACATCCGGATCATTGCCGCCGCGCGAATTACGCAGCACCGCGATCTTGTTGACGTTGACGCTGAGCACCGTCATGGCTGCGGCAGCTCGCGGTCGCCGGCAGTGGCCGAGGGACTGGCAGGTGGCTGCACGATCGGAGTAACCGGTGCCGCAGCAGTGGGATCGGCCTTGGCCTGCAGCTGTGCACGCAGCGCCTGCAGTTCAGCGGCATGCAGGGGACGCGGCTCCGAACTCACGCCGCCAAAGCGTGCGACGTACAGTCCCTTTACCCACAGCAGCAGAAAAACCAATGCAGCCAGCAGGGCAAGCACCAGCAGCCAGCTGTGGGTGGTGGAAAAGGCAAGCAGGAACGCGCCAAGCGCGAGCAATAGAAACAGCCAGTACATGACGATCTCCCTGTCAGAGGCGTGCAGTGTAACGGCGCTGGCAGCACCGATTCCATGCATGGACACGGGTTTGGCCGCTGTACCGGACAGCCGGTAGGTTCAGCGAAACAAGCGGACTTCATTCAGGGTATTTCGGTCCGAATCAAGCCAGTGCAGCGCCTTGCCGGCGGCCCTGCCCTATAGCAATGGCGACGCCAGGCGCGCGAAGGCCTCCGGCAGGCGCTTGCGCCACAGCGAGCGGTCGCGGAGCAACTGCACTTCCTCGGCACTGTCGAATTCGGCCCGCAGGATGGCTTCGAGTTCGCCGGTGAGCTTGAGGTCGGTGTACATCATCGACAGCTCGAAATTGAGCCGGAAGCTGCGGTGGTCGAAGTTGGCGGTGCCGACGATGCAGGTGTCGTCATCGGCGATGAAGGCCTTGCTGTGCAGCATGCGCGGGCCGTACTCGAAGATGCGCACGCCGGCTTCCAGCAATTCATCGAAATAGGAGCGCGCAGCCAGGGTGACGAACCTGGAATCGCTTTGCTTCGGAACCATCAGGCGCACGTCCAGGCCACCGAGTGCAGCCGAGGTCAGCGCCATGCGCGCCGCCTCGCCGGGAACGAAATACGGCGTCACCAGCCAGACGCGGCGCTTGGCCTCCTGGATGGCGGCGACGTGCAGGCGATGGATGGGCTCCCAGGCCGAATCCGGGCCGGACACCAGCACCTGCGCATCGATGCTGCCCTGCGCGCGGGTAGGCACATCGGCCGGGAACAGGTCGCCGCGCTCGAACAGCTCCGGACCCTGTTCGGTGGCGTAGATCCAGTCTTCGAGGAACACCAGCTGCAGGCTGTGGACAACCTGGCCGCGGATGCGCATGTGCAGGTCGCGATACGCATTCGGGTTACGGCTGTCGTCTTCCTCGTCGGTGACGTTGATGCCGCCGGTGAAGGCGACCTCGCCGTCCACCACCACCAGCTTGCGGTGGGTGCGCATGTTCAGCCAAGGCCGCTTCAGTGGCTTGAGCAGCTGGCGTGGATGGAACCAGGAAACCTCGGCGCCGGCATCGAGCAGCGGCCGCAGGAACTTCCGGCCGACTTTCGACGAACCCACCGCATCCAGCAGCAAGCGCACCTTGATGCCGGCGCGGGCGCGCTCCACCAGCGCGTCACGCATGGCGGTGCCGGCATGGTCCGGTTCGAAGATGTAGTACTCCAGGTTGACGTGGCGGCGTGCCTTGCCAATGGCGTCGATGATGGCGGCATAGGTCGCCGCCCCATCCAGCAACCAGTCGACATCGGTGGCGGTGCTCGGCGACAGCCCGGTGGTGGCCTGCCCCACCCGCGCCAGCTCGGTGCAGTTGGCATCGGGTGGACACACTGCATCATAGGTGCTCATTCCCTCGCGCGAACGACCGCGGCGCAGGCGCTGGCGCACGATCTTCTGCGGCCCGAACAGGTAGAACACGAACAGGCCGATATACGGCAGCGCCGCCAGCGACAGGATCCAGCTCAGCGTCGCGACCGGCTCGCGCTTCTGCAGCACGATGTAGCAGGCCAGCACCAGCAGATAGGTGACATAGGCGGCGGCCAGGATCTGGGCGACGTGGGGAATGCTGGACAGACTTGTCCACAGGTCTTGGAGGGCTTCGCGCATCCTCCGATTCTAGCCATGGCTGATGACGCCAGGGGCCGCTGCGCACCTGCCGGGCGACGGCACCCCTCGCCTCATTGTTGTGGGGGCGGCGTCCGCCGCGAAGCCACCGCTGGATCCGGCGTCGAAAGCGTTCGGCAGCCATGGAATCGGGTATGCACTTTGCGCGGCGGAAATGTCAGCTTCGCGGCTTATGCCGCTCCCACAAAGGCGAGCTTCAATTTGTGCGTTGCATCATTTAATACATAAATGTAATATACCGAGATGGACAAACCCATTCCCGCCGCCGGGGGCTACGCCAGCATCGATCAGAAGCTGGCGATCAGCAGTGCCCGCCACCCCGGTTTCCCGCGCGACCAGGCCATGTTGGCGCGGTTGATCAAGCTGGTGCACAAGCTGTTCTGCGACCACGGCAACCAGCTGATGCGTGAGTACGGCATCTCCCACCCGGAGTACAACGTGCTGATGATGCTGGACGGCTCCGAGCAGGGCCTGAGCCCGTCGGAGATCAGCGAGGCCGCCAGCGAGAAGTCGTCCAATGTCACCCGCCTGATCGACCAGCTGCTGGCCAAGGGTCTGGTCAGCCGTGAGCCCAGCGACGAGGACCGGCGCAAGCTGGTGGTGCGCCTGAGCCCGGCCGGCGAGCAGCTGATCGAGCAGGTGATGCCGGCGGTGATCCAGCAGCTGCAGCGCTTCTTCAGCGGCGTCGAGCCGGCCGAACTGCGCCACACCGAAGCCGTGCTGACCCGCATCCTGATGGGCCTGGAACAACAACCATGAGCACCCGACCGGCTGAGTACACGCCGGGCGCGCCGAGCTCCCACGGCAACACCTGGCTGCACGCCTTCGCCCAGGCCATGAGCGGCGAACGCGCGGTGTGGGCGTATATCGGCAAGGTGCTGGTGGCCTTGTACCTGTCCGGGTGGATCGCGATGCGGCTGGGGATGAGTTCGCCTGGCACGGCGATGATCACCGTGCTGGTGGTGATGAACCGCAATACCGGCATGGTGCTGGCCAAGGCCTTCTACCGTGGCGTTGGTACCGTGGTGGGCTGTGCGATGGCGGTGCTGATGGTGTCGCTGTTCCCGCAAAGCCCGGTGGCCCTGGTGACGGTGATGGCCTTGTGGGCCGGCTTCTGTGCCGGTGGCTCGGTGTGGAGCCGCGGCATGGCGTCCTATGGCTTCGTGCTGTCAGGCTACACCGTGGCGATGATCGTGTTCCCGGTGCTCAACCACCCGCAGAACATCCTCAACAGCGCGCTGGAGCGCACCGGCGAGGTGCTGCTCGGCATGGCGGTGAGCAGTGTGGTGTTCGACGTGCTGTGGCCCAACCGCCTGCGTGCCGGCCTGCGCGCGGCCGATGACGGCAACCTCAACGACTTCCTTGGCTTCGTCGCCGATGCGATCGGTGGCCGCCTGCACGGCTTTGAAGTGATCGAGCGCACCCAGAGCCGGGTGGTGCAAGGCGCGATCAACTTCGAAGACCTGCGTGCCATGGCCTGGTTCGACGACCCGATCCTGCGCAGCAACAACGGCCAGCTGAAGCTGATCAACCAGCACTTCATGGCGGCCACCTCGCGCTTCCAGGCGCTGCACCACCATATCGATCGCCTGCGCCGCAGCAAGGACGACGCCCTGCTCGCGGCGATACGGGCAAGCCTGAAGCCGCTGTCGCAGCTGCTGGACGACAGCGCGCTACGCGATGACGTGCCGGCCCTGGCCAAGGCCTTGCAGCATTGGTGTGGACAACTCGACGGCGTGTTTGCCCGCGAAAGGCGCGCATTGCCGATGGACCTGCAAGCCGGTTTCGACGCCAGCACCTTGCTGGTGCGTCGCTTCGCCGAAGAGCTGCAGGCCTATCTGGGCGCCAAGGCACGCATGGAAACCGGCAACGGCCGCCTGCGCGCACGCGCGCCGCGCTTGAGCAAAGTGCGCTTCACCCGCGCCAACGACTGGTATGCGATTGCCCTGGCCGGCGTGCGTTGCTTCGTGGTGATGCTGGCCTTGTCGCTGCTGTGGTTGAGCAGCAGCTGGAACCAGGGCGGCCTGGCGGTGTTCGGCATGGCGGCGCTGGTGGCGATGTCTTCGGCGGCACCAGACCCGTTGTGGGTGGTACGGCGCGCCACCATCGGCCACGTGATCGCGCCGTTCTTCGCACTACCTGGCTTCATCGCCATGGCGCTGGCATCGAACTTCCCGATGCTGGTGCTGCTGACCCTGCCATCGATGATCGCCTCGCTGTACATCTCCACCCGACCGCGCTTCGCGGTAATCGGCATGGCCTTGAACGTCGGCATCCTGGTCTCGTGGAACATGGGCCCGCATTTCCACCCCAGCGCACAGACCTATCTGGACAACTCGCTGACGCTGGCAGTTGGCGCCTTCATCGCCACCGGTGTGTTCATGCTGGTGCCGGGCCTGCCCGGCAGCAAACAACGCCAGCGACGCCTGCTGGAACGTCTGCGTGCGCAGGTGCAGTTGGCGGTAAGCGCGCCCTTGCCCGGCCTGCTGCCGAAGTTCGAAAGCGTCAGCCGCGAACTGTTCCAGCAGGTGGCCAGCCGCACCGCACCGGGCAGCCGGCCGTCACGGCAATTGTTCGAATGGGCCTTGCTGGTGCATGAAGCCGGGCATTGTGCGATCGACCTTCGCCACGATCTGGCCGAGCAACAACTGCCAGCCACGCTGCACGCACAGATTGAGAAGGCGCTGGCGCTGCTCGGCCAGCTTTACCGCCAACCACAAGCGCGCACCCTGCGCGATGCCAAGGCCAGCGTGGATGCCGCACTGGATGAACTGGTGGGCCCACAACCGCAGGCGCTGCGCGCCGTGCGTGATCACCTGTATCTGCTGCGGATGAGCCTGGACGACAGCGCCTCGGTGCTGGCTGCCTATGTGCAGCGCTCGCGCCGCCAGCAACGCCTGAAGGAGGCCCGCCATGCCGTTTGAAGTATCCATCGGCGACATCTATTTCCCCGGCGCGCTGGTGCTGGTGGTGCTGTTGTTGCCGGTATTCGGCCTGCTGGATTACGGCCTGGGCCGGGTTGGCCTGTATCGCCGCGCGCTGCACCCCTCGCTGGTGCGCGTCGCCCTGTTTGCCAGCGTTTACTGCATGGCCTTGTTGTTGTTCCTGCCGCACTTTTCCTGATCGAGGATGTACCGATGAAAACCGCCAGCCTGATACGAGGCGGTGTCACCAGCGTGGTGGTGCTGCTTGCCGCAGTGCTTGCCTACGTGGTCTGGCACCAATACATGCTTAGCCCGTGGACGCGCGATGCGCGCCTGCGCGCCGAGGTGGTGCGCATAGCGCCGGATGTGTCCGGCCTGGTCACCGAAGTCGCTGTGCACGACAACCAGCTGGTCAAGCAAGGCCAGCTGCTGTTCGTCATCGACCGCGACCGCTATGCACTGGCGGTCGCCAAGGCCGAAGCCGATCTGCAGGCTGCCGAAGCTGCTGCGCGCGCGGCCGGCGCATCGATCTCAGCCGCGAGCGCCGGTGCCAGTGCCAGCCAGGCCGAGTTCCGTATGCGCCAGGAACAGGCACAGCGCCGCGCCCAGCTCGACGGCATCGTCTCGCGTGAATCGCAGGCTGATGCGCGCGCCGTGGCGCAGGCTGCTCAGGCCAGCTGGAAGCAGGCACAGGCCAGTGCGCATGCCGCAAGCGCCAGCAGCCAACAGGCCAGTGCCGCCCTGCAACAGGCGCGGGTGACGCTGCAGCAGGCGCAGCTTGAACTGGCCCGCACCGAAGTGCGCGCAAGCGCCGACGGCACCATCACCAACCTCGACGTACGCGTAGGCGACTACGCCGCTGCCGGCCAGGCACGGATGGCGCTGGTCGCCAGCGAAGGCATGTGGGTGTATGGCTACTTCGAGGAAACCAAGCTGCCGAAAATCCACCGCGGTGATGCCGTGGATATCCGCCTGATGGCGGGTGGCGTGCACCTGCAGGGCAAGGTCGAAGGCATCGCCACCGGCATCGCCGATGCGGCGGGCCCCACCAGCAGCAACCTGCTGGCCGAGGTCGAACCGACGTTCAACTGGGTGCGGCTGGCGCAGCGCGTGCCGGTGCGGGTCAGCATCGATCCGCAGTCGGTACCGGCCGATGCCGTGCTGAGCGCCGGCATGAGCGCCACTTTGGTGATCAAGCCCAAGGCTGGCTGAAGCAGGCGTCGGGTGAATACGGCTTGTCGCACATCCTGCGACAAGCCGGCGTTAGGGTAGGCGCATGCCTACCCCGATCAAGGGCCGCGGTGCCAGCACCTACCTGCCCGGCCGTTTCGAAACCCAGACCAGCGAAGCCGTCGATGACGGCTGGGCAGTCGATGAAAGCGAGGAATTCGCTGCCGCGAGGCTGCGTACCGACGTGCGCCCGGAAACCGCGCGCAGCATCATCAGCCGCAACAATTCGCCGGACGTTGGCTTCAGCCAATCGGTCAATCCGTATCGCGGTTGTGAGCACGGGTGCTCGTATTGCTTCGCGCGGCCGACGCATGCCTATCTGAACCTGTCGCCGGGGCTGGATTTCGAAACCAAGATCTTCGCCAAGACCAATGCCGCCGACGTGTTGCGGCGTGAGTTGTCCAAGCCCGGCTATGTGCCGCAGCCGATTGCCTTGGGCATCAACACCGATGCGTATCAGCCAATCGAACGCAAGCTGGGCATCACCCGCCAGCTGATCGAGGTGATGCAGGAAACCCGGCATCCGTTCTCGCTGATTACCAAGAACGCGCTGGTCGAGCGCGACATGGATCTGCTCGCGCCGTTGGCCGAGCAGCAACTGGTCAGCGTGCATTTCTCGGTGACCTCACTGGATCCGCATCTGTCGGCCAAGCTCGAGCCGCGCGCCTCGGCACCGCATGCACGTCTGCGTGCGATGCGCCGCTTGAGTGATGCCGGCATCCCGGTCGGCGTGATGGTGGCGCCGGTTATTCCGTGGATCAACGACGCCGAACTGGAATCGGTGCTGGAAGCCTCACGCGATGCCGGTGCCAGCAGCGCCGGTTACGTATTGCTGCGCCTGCCCTACGAAGTTGCCCCGCTGTTCCGCGATTGGCTGGATGCGCATTACCCACAGCGCGCGGAGCACGTGATGAGCACCATCAACCAGTTGCGCGGCGGCAAGGATTACGACAGCCAGTTCGGCAAGCGCATGCGCGGCGATGGCGTCTATGCGGACCTGCTTGCAAACCGCTTCAAGCTGGCCAGCAAGCGCCTGGGCTTCAACGCATCGCGCCAGCAGTGGCCGTGGCTGGACTGCAGCAAGTTCATCGCACCGCTGCCGCCGAAGAAGCCGTCCCTGCAAGGCGAATTGTTCTAAGCCCCACCTGTAGTGCCGAGCCATGCTCGGCAGCGCGTCGCATCGGTTGTGGGCGCGGCGTCAGCCGCGAAGCTGATGATCAATCCAAGCTGGAGATACTGGCAACTTCATTGCTATCGGCTTCGCGGCTCACGC
>NZ_JBRREC010000078.1:0-25017 GCF_056760015.1 Stenotrophomonas sp. STEN029
TTCCCTATCTGCGCCCCGCGCGGTGCCGGGGGTCCCCCTCTTGTCCCCCCCACTACATAACCGTCGCGGGGGTACGGGCCGCGCCCGGGGGAAGACCGGACTGGCCATCCTTCACATACCGCGCCAGCCCCCGGGTGCGCTGCGCTTACCCGGGCTACGGCCGGCCATCAATCCGGCGATATCCGCTGCGGCTTCTTCCTGCCCTTGCCGGCGCCACCCGGCACGGCTTGATATTGGTCAGTACCGGCGGCGAAGGACGGGCGGATACTCGCCGCGTGAACACGCCCACTACCAACCTGCCGCTGTTCAACGCGCCGCACCGGCTGCTGTTCTTCATTGGTGCCTGCAACCTCGGCCTGGCGATGGGCTGGTGGGCGCTGTGGCTGGGCGGGTTGCAGCTTGGCACTCCCCTGCCCGCGCCCGGCTTGCCGCCGGCCTGGCTGCATGGGCTGTGGATGCAGTATCTGGTGCTGCCCAGTTTCATCTTCGGCTTCCTGCTGACGGTGTTCCCGCGCTGGATGGGATTGCCAGCACTGCCGCGCTGGCAGTACGCGGGCGTTGGCGGCGGCCTGTTCGGCGCGCAGATCGCGCTGCTGGCCGCCAGCCTCGGCTGGCAGCCGGGAGTATGGCTGGCTCTGCTGTTGGCGGTGTCGGGCTGGGCCCTCGCCCTGGTCGAGCTCGGCAGTTTGCTGCTGCAGGAGAAAGGCCGCACCTGGCATGCGTGGTCGTGCTGGTCCGGCTTGCTGATGGGCTGGATAGGCCTGCTCTGCTTCGCCATCGCTGCCGCAGGCGGCGATGTCCGCTGGCAGGCACTGAGCGTGTCGATCGGCACCTTCGCACTGTTGCTGCCGATCTACGCCAGCGTCGCCCATCGCATGTTTCCGTTCTTCGCCGGCAATGTGGTGCCGGGTTACCAGGCGTGGCGGCCACCGCAATGGCTGGCGATCCTGTGGGCGCTGTGCCTGCTGCACCTGCTCGGCGAATCGCTGCTGCTGCCGCTGGTCACGCTGCTGGCCGACGCCGGCTTGCTGCTGCTGTCGTTGTACTCGCTGTGGCGCTGGTGGCCGCGCGGTCCCAAGCCGCCGCTGTTGAGCGTGCTGTTTTACGGGCTGGCGTGGTGGCCGTTGGCGATGCTGTTGTATCTGCTGCAGGACATCGCCGCGCTCGCCGGCCACGCGGGTTGGCTGGAACGCGCACCGCTGCATGCCTTGGCGATTGGTTTGTTTGGGAGCTTGTTGGTGGCGATGGTCACACGTGTGACCCAGGGTCATTCCGGGCGTGCGCTGGTGATGCCGATGGTCGCCTGGATCGCCCTGCTCGGCCTGCAGCTGGTTGCACTGCTACGCATCCTCGCTCCGCTGCTGGACGATCCCTGGCGCTGGCATGCCGTGGCCGCTGCTGGCTGGCTGCTGGTGCTTGCGCCGTGGCTGCTGCGGTTGGGATGGATCTACTGGCGCCCGCGCGCGGATGGAAAGCCGGACTGAGCGCTATGCTCAGACCTGCACACGGCCGTCGGCCAGGTGCACCACCTGCTGGCCGAACACGTCCACGTCTTCCGGATCATGGCTGATCAGCAGCAGCGGAATGCCGGTCTGGTCCAGCACCGTTTCGAGTTCCTGGCGCAGATGCGCACGCAGGGCGTGGTCAAGTGCAGCGAACGGCTCATCCAGCAGCAGCGCCTGCGGTTTGGTCACCAGTGCCCGTGCCAAGGCGGTGCGCTGACGTTGGCCGCCGGAGATCTGCGACGGCAGCAGGTCCCCGAGGTGATCGATGCGGAATGCCTGCAGCCATTGCTCCACCGCATCGACGCGGCGAGCGCGCGACGGGTTCAACAGACCCTGCTGCAGGCCGAAGCCCACGTTCTGCCGCACCGTCAAATGCGGGAACAAGGCGTAGTCCTGGAACACATAGCCGATGCGGCGCCGCTGCGGTGACAGGTTGATACCTGCCGCCGCATCAAACAGAGCCTGCCCATGCATGCGGATCACACCGGCATCCGGTTGCAACAGACCGGCTACCGCCTTCAAGGTCAGACTCTTGCCAGCACCAGACGGGCCGAACAACACCACGTTGGGCTGGGTGCAACACAAGGCCGCCTGCAATTGGAACTGCTGCCCCGCAGCCTGCAGCTTGCGTTGGATATCCAGCTCAAGCCACATTGCGTGCCCCCTCCTGCCGCCGCCCGACCAATCGTGCGGCAAGCAGCAGCACGCTGATGCAGACCAGCGAGGACAGCAGCACCAAGGCGTTGGCGCGACCGTCATTGCCGGCCTGCACCGCCTCGTAGATGGCGATGGACAAGGTCTGGGTGCGGCCGGGAATGCTGCCGGCGACCATGATGGTGGCGCCGAACTCGCCCATCGCGCGGGCGAACGCCAGCAGCAGGCCGGCAAGAATGCCGCGCCATGCCAGCGGCAAGGTCACACGGAAGAACAGCGCCAGCTCGGATACACCCAAAGTACGCGCGGCCTGCTCCAGCTGCCCATCCACATCCTCGAAGGCCGCACGCGCCGGCTTGAACACCAACGGAAACGACGCGACTGCGGCAGCGATCACCGCTGCCTGCCAGGTAAACACAAGATTGATGCCGAAGCTGCTATCCAGCCATGCGCCGATCGGGCCCTTGCTGCCGATCAGCACCAGCAGGTAATAGCCGAGCACGGTTGGCGGCAACACCATCGGCAGGGTGAATATCGTGTCCAGCAACTCACGGCCGGGAAAGCGCCGCCGCGCCAGCAAGGCACCAAATCCGACACCGAGCACGAGGTTGATCGCGGTCGCCCAGCCGGCCACCTTCAACGACAACCACAGCGCGCTCCAGTCCAGATCCACCATCAAGGACTGCCGAAGCCGTGCCTGTGCAGGATGGCCTGGCCCTGCGCCGAGCGCACGAAGGCGATGAAGCGCTTTGCTTCGGCGGCATTGCGGCTGGTCTTCACCATCGCCAACGGATACGCGATACCACCGGCAACCGGCACCTGGAAGGCGCGCTGCACGCGCTCGCTCATCGCCTGCGCATCGGTGGCGTAAACGAAGCCTGCATCCACTTCACCACGTGCCACATAGTCCAGTGACTGGCGCACGTTCTGGGTGCTGATCATCTTGGCCTGCACTGCCGGCCACACACCGGCCTGCTGCAGCGCACCGCGTGCATAGCGCCCAACCGGTACGCTGTCGGGATTGCCGATGGCAACGCGCTTCACATCGGCCTTGGCCAGCGCCGCCAATGTGGTCGGCTTGTTGCTGGCCTGCGGCGGCACCACCACCCACAGGCTGTTCTGTGCGAATACGTTCTGTGTCGTTGGATCAATAAGACCTTCGGTATTGGCCTGCGCCATCGTGGCCTGGTCAGCCGAGGCCAGCACGTCGACCGGCGCGCCGCGTGCGATCTGCTGCAGCAAGGTGCCGGAGGCAGCGAAGTTCAGATCGACCTTCGTCCCCGGGTTCGCCTTCTCATACGCAGCGGAAATCTCGCGAAAGCTTTCAGTCAGGCTGGAAGCCGCGGAGACTGTCAGTTCAGCCGCGCCCGCCGGCAGCGCGGCAGCCAGCAACAACAACGCCCACAGCTTGTTCATGCATGCATCCTCGGTTCGGCATCATTCGCTTGCGTCATCGGTGGCCGCCATCAAGGCCAGACGCTCCGGTTGCAGCAGGATGATCTCGCGCTGCTTCACCGCGATGACTTCTTCGTCGCTCAAGCGCCGCAACACCCGGCTGGCGGTTTCCGGCGCCATGCGCAGGTAGTTGGCGATCTCGGTGCGGGTCATGGTCAGGTTGAAGCGGTGTGCCGAGAAGCCACGCCGCGCGTAGCGGCTGGAGATATCCAGCAGGAACGCGGCCATGCGCTCCTCGGTACGGTAATTGGCCGCCAACAGCGCTGCCTTGCCGATCTCGGCGCTGAGCAGGCTGAACAGCTTGGCCTGCAAGCCGGGCATGCGGCTGGCCAGCATGCTGATGCGCGGAAACGAGATACGGCACAGATGCACGGTATCCAGCGCCACCGCATTGCAGGGATAGCGCGATCCGTGGATGGCGTTCAGGCCGATCACTTCGCCAGGCAAGGCGAAGCCCAGCACCTGTTCGTTGCCGAGGCTGTCGTCGACAAAGGTCTTGACCATGCCGGCGCGCACCGCAGCGATTGCATCGAAGGGTTCACCCGCGCGGAAGATGTAGTCACCGGCGTGGTACGGCCCAACGTGGTCGACCATCACATGCAGCTCGTTCAGCGCGGTCTTGTCATAGCCCTGCGAGCTGCAGGCATCGGAGAACGCACAGGTCGTGCAGAAATGCAGCGCGTCACCGTCGCCGGCAGCGGCTGGATTCGGCGTCGCGGTTCCCAGGGGCCCGCGCGGTGGGGGTGTAGGTGACGTCATTCCGTTTTCAAGCAACAGCGGCCAAGGGGCGGAAGCACGCTGCGATCATACGCCACAGCAGCTCACCTTCGTTCTGGATCAACAGCATGTCGCCGTCACGGCGCAGCCAGCCGCGTTCGATGAACATGGCGACGCGCTCCCATGCGTGCTCGAAACAGGCGTCGAACGGCTGCGCGTTGCGCCATTCAAACGCACGCATGTCCAGCGCGTGGTCACAGGCCAGGCTCTGCACCACCTCATCGGTCATGCGTTCATGCTCGGAAAGAATAAGCCCGGAGGATATCCCCGGCTGCCCAACCACCAGGCAGGCGCGCCAGTTGCGCGGCTCCGGCTCGATACGGCAGATGACATCGCCTATCTGGCTGCAGGCGCCCACGCCGATGCCGAGCAGGTCATGGCGCTCGCGCCGCGGTACCCCGAGCAGGTCGCAATGACGCTGGCCATCACCGTTGCGCAGCGGCATTGGCAGGTCCACCCGCTGGTAGTGGTCACCGCCCAGCGGCAGGTAGCCGGCCGCACGCAGCAGCCGCCATGCCTGCAGCCAGTCCGTTGGCAACGGGTACTCGGGCAGCAAGGCAGGCGACGGCAGGATGATGCGTTCGGGCGCCAGCTCCAGCACACGTTGCAGCCGCTGCAGGAACGACACATCGGCGTAGCACGGCACGCGCAGCTGGTAGTAACACGCGGTGAAGCCGGTCTGCTGGGCTTGCGCCAGCATCGCCGGGCCATCGACGCCGGCATGGTCGATCACCGTCATCCGGGTACAGCCGACCTCGCGCAATGCAGCCGGTGCGACATCGCTGGCCGCATCCAGCCGCACTTCCACCTGCGGCCGGGCGATGGTGCACAGCTGCTCCGGCACCGCGTCCAACAGGCGGCCCAGCAGGGCGGGCGGCAGGTGCTCGACGATGCCGGGCTGCAGCACCATCGCCGCCACTTCGCGGTCGCTGGCCAGCATCCTGGCATGCAGGCGCAGGCATACCAGCAGCGCGTCCAGCACGTTTTCGGCGCGCTCCAGCTCATGTGGGGGTGCGCAGAAACCCAGCGTCAAGGCGCGTGGAATCAGATGCTCGTTGCTGGCCTGCATGGCCGCACGCCAGCCCGCCTCGGCGAAGCCGGGGCTCAGCTCCGCCGGCGCCGGGAACAACACGTGCGCGGGTTGCTGCAGCAATGCAACATGCAATGTGGCGTCATCCATCCCGGCGGTCTCTACTGACATGCAAGCATCCTCGCGCAGCGACCGCCGGGTTTCACTGATCTGGATCAAGCCCGCCGCTGTTTCTCCGCGGCGGCGGCATCGATGGCTTCGGGCAGGTCGGTCTCACGATCCAGCTGCGGGAAGTTGCGACGCTCCATCCGACGGATGGCGAAGTGCATCCACGCCAGCGCGATGCTGACCAGTACGAACAGCAGCATGAAGCAGCTGCTCCAGATGCCGAGCGCATCATTCAAGGCACCAAACACGATGGGCAGGATGAAGCCACCGAGGCCACCGATCATGCCGACCACGCCGCCCACCGAGCCCACGTGCTGAGGGTAGTAGACCGGGATGTGCTTGTAGACCGCAGCCTTGCCCAGCGACATGAAGAAGCCGAGCACGAACACCAGCACGGTGAACAGTGTCACGCTGATCGCCAGGTGGAAGCTGATCTCGCCGTGTATGCCCTGCACGATGTAGCGGGTATCCGGATAGGCCAGGATGAAGGTACAGATCACCGACACGCCCAGCGTCCAGTACATCACCCGGCGCGCACCGATGCGGTCTGACATCCAGCCGCCCACCACCCGGAACAGGCTGGCCGGGATCGAGTAACACGCCGCCAGCACGCCGGCCGTGCCCACGTCCATGCCGTAGGCGCCGACCAGGTAGTGCGGCAGCCACAGTGCCAGCGCGACGAAGCCGCCGAACACGAAGAAGTAGTACAGCGAGAAGCGCCACACCTGCAGGTTCTTCAACGGCGCCATCTGCTCGGCGAAGGACATCGGCTTGACGCCGCTGCGGCGCCGGTCTTCCAGCGAGGGATCTTCCTTGCTGAACAGATAGAACAGGATGGCGGTCACCGCCAGACCGACAGCCCACAGCTTGGCCACCATCATCCAGCCCGAGGCCACCATCACCAGCGGCGCCAGCAGCTTGGTGACCGCCGAGCCGATGTTGCCGGCACCGAAGATCCCCAGGGCGGTGCCCTGCTTCTCCGGCGGGAACCACTTGGACACATAGGTGACGCCGACCGAGAAGTTGCCGCCGGCGATGCCGACGAACAACGCCGCCAACAGGAACTGCGGGTAGGTCTGTGCATAGGTCAGCAGCCAGGTCGCGACTGCACCGCACAGCATCACCAGGGTCATCACCTTGCGGCCACCGAACTGATCAGACCAGATGCCGAGGAAGACGCGGATCACCGAGCCGGTCAGCACCGGGGTGGCGATCAACAGGCCGAACTGGGTGTCATTCAGGCCCAGCTGCTCGCTGATCTGTATGCCGATGATGGCGAAGATCATCCACACCGCGAAACACACGGTGAAGGCGAAGGTACTCAGCCATAGCGCGCGTTGTTGCTCGCCGCTGCTGATGTTCTGCAAATTCTGGCTCATTGCCGCTCCTGGGGGATTGCGTCTTACTCAGCTTGTGCTTCGATGTCTTCCAGCCCACGCACCGGGTAGCGTTCGCGCAGTTCGAGCAGGAACTGCTGCACGTCACGCTGGCGCACCTGCAATTCGAGGTAGTCGCTGATCTGTGGCTGCACCTGCTCGAAAGTGAGCGCTGTACCGGCCTCCAGCGCATCGATGCTGACCACGTGATAGCCCCAGCGCGATTCCACCGGGAAGCCCGCCAGGCCCTGCCGCAGGCGGAATACCTGGCGGTCAAACTCGGGCGTGGTCTGGCCGCGTTGCAGCCAGCCAAGATCGCCGCCTTCGCTGCTGGACGGGCATTGCGAGTGACGCGCGGCCAGATCGGCGAACAGATGCGGCTGCTCCAACAGTTCAGCGATCAGCTTCTCGGCCTGGGTGCGTGCCTTCAGCCGGCCGGCGATATCGTCGGCCGGTGCCGCCAGCAGGATGTGCCGCACACGGATACGGTCGGGCGAGCGGAAGCGCTCGGGGTTCTGCGCGAAATAACGCTGGCAGTCGTCCTCACTGGGCACCCGGTCTTCCAGCGTCTGCTCGATCAGTTGCTGGATGCGCGCTTCCTCGCTGGTCTCCTGGCCGACGCCGGGGGCATCGGCCAGGCCCAACCGCTCGGCTTCCAGCCGCAGCAGCTCGCGTACCACCAGCGCACGCGCCGCATCGGCACGTGACTGCTCCGGGCGCATCGCCCGGTGGTATTGCATCTCGCGGGCGATGTCAGCCTCGCTGATCGGCGTGTCCTGCACGTACAGGCTGCACGGCGCCGGTTGGCCCAGACTACGCGGACCATCATCGGCGTCGTGATGGTGGCCGGCCTCGGCCGGCACCGGTGTCTGCGAGTCGATGACGGTGATCGGGAGAATGCGTGGCAGGCTGCCCATGGCTTACTCCCGCGGACCGTAGCGCAGCGTGGCCTGGCGACGACGCACCACCTGGTACGGGCGCCACAGGTAGCTGATCGGCACGCTCCACACATGCACCAGGCGGGTGAACGGGGCGATCAACACCAGCGTCAGGCCGAGGAAGATGTGCGCCTTGTAGACCCAATGCACGCCTTCGACGTAGTCGGCCGCACCGGCACGGAAGGTGACGATGTGCTGCGCCCACTCGGCCAGCATCACCATCACCCCGCCATCGAGATGGCCGGCGGAGACCTTGATGCTGTACAGGCCAAGGCAGAGCTGGGCGAACAGCAGCACCAGCACCAGCGTGTCACCGAAGCTGCCGATCGCGCGCACCCGCGCATTGGTCAGGCGCCGCACCAGCAGGATGGTGATGCCGACGAAGCACAGCGCACCGAAGAAGCCACCGACCACCATCGCCAGCAACTGCTTCTGCGAGGAAGTGATGAAGGGTTCGTACAGCGCATGCGGGGTCAGCAGGCCGACGAAGTGGCCGCCGAGGATGGCGATGATGCCGATGTGGAAGCAGTTGCTGCCAAAGCGCATGCCGCGGTCGGACAGCAACTGGGTGGAGCCGGTACGCCAGCTGTACATGGCCTTGTCATAGCGCGCCCAGCTGCCGATCAACAGCACCGCCACCGCGATGTAGGGATAGAACTGGAAGGCGAACTGATTGAGGTAATTCATGGCTGGATCTCCCGCGGCTGCGCGCGTGCCGGTGAACGATGGGGTGGATCGCAATCCTGCGAAGGTGCATCGGCGCCAAAGCGCACCGCTTCCTCTTCCCACAGGCGGTCCATGGCTTCGACGGTGTCGTCGCGCACTTCTTCGCTGGCCCGCTGCCGCAGCACGGCCAGGTTGACCTTGCCCTCGCCCGCCTCGACCAGGATTTCCAGCAGCACCGCATGCGGCAGCTGCCGCTCGGCGGCGCGTGCGGCGAGCATGCCGGCGATGTGGCCGATATGGTGCAGCCAGTCCTTGGCCTCGGCCTGCGGCCGGTGCGAGAGGTATTCCAGCAGCAGCGGCAGATAGTCCGGCAGCTCGCGCGCATCCAGCTCGAAGCCGTTCTTGCGATAGGCATCGATCAGGTCGACCATGGCTTGGCCACGATCACGCGACTCGCCGTGGATGTGTTCGAACACCAGCAGGCTCATCGAGCGGCCACGGTCGAAGGTGGCCAGCCAGCGGTCCTGCGCGTCCAGCGGGTCGCTGGCAAGCAGGTCACGGACGAAGGTCTGCAACTGCCTGCGACGGGCCGGCGACAACGCCGGATCATCGCAGGCCTCAAGCAGCTCCTCGCCATGCTGCCAAAGCTCGTCACGCGGATAGTCCAGCAACACGCCAATCAGCTTGAGCACACTCATTTCACCACCTCATGCCGGTGCTGGCGGTTGGGATGCACCGCGAAGGTGGTGCTCTTGCGCTGGGTGAACAGATCGGCCGGGCTGTCGCCATTGCAGCCATTGCCGAAGGTGAAGCCGCAACCGCCACGTTCGCCGAAGGCGTCGTTGGCGTACTCGCGGTGCGCGGTCGGGATGACGAAGCGATCCTCGTAGTTGGCGATGGCCAGGTAGCGGTACATCTCCTCCACCTGCCTCGGGGTCAGCCCCACCTGCTCGAGCACGCGCATGTCTTCCACGCCATCCACGTTCTTGGCGCGGCGCCAGGCACGCATCGCCATCAAACGCTCGAGTGCGCGGATCACCGGCGCTTCGTCACCGGCGGTCAGCAGGTTGGCCAGGTAACGCACCGGGATGCGCAGCGAGGCGATATCCGGCAGTTCGCCGCTCATGCCAACATGGCCACGCTCTGCCGCCGACTGGATCGGCGACAACGGTGGTACGTACCAGACCATCGGCAAGGTTCGGTATTCCGGGTGCAGCGGCAGCGCCAGCTTCCAGTCGATGGCCAGCTTGTAGACCGGCGACTGCTTGGCCGATTCCAGCCAGCTGTCGGGAATGCCCTCGGCACGCGCGGCGGCGATCACCGCCGGGTCGAACGGGTCCAGGAAGATGTCCAGGTGCGACTGGTACAGGTCCTTCTCCGCCGCTACCGATGCGGCCTCGGCAATGCGGTCGGCGTCGTACAGCATCACCCCCAGGTAGCGGATGCGGCCCACACAGGTTTCCGAACACACGGTGGGCTCGCCCATCTCGATACGCGGGTAGCAGAAGATGCACTTCTCGGACTTGCCGCTCTTCCAGTTGTAATAGATCTTCTTGTACGGGCAGGCCGACACGCACATGCGCCAACCACGGCACTTGTCCTGGTCGATCAGCACGATGCCGTCTTCCTCGCGCTTGTAGATCGCGCCGGAGGGGCACGCCGAGACGCAGGCCGGGTTGAGGCAGTGCTCGCACAGCCGCGGCAGGTACATCATGAAGGTCTTCTCGAAGGCGCCGTAGATCTCCTTCTGCACCTTGTCGAAGTTGTAATCGCGTGATCGCTTGGAGAACTCGCTGCCGAGGATTTCCTCCCAGTTCGGGCCCCACTCGATCTTCTCCATGCGCTGGCCGGTCAGCAGCGAGCGCGGACGCGCGGTCGGCTGGTGCTTCAGCTCGGGCGCGTCATGCAGGTGCTGGTAATCGAAGTCGAACGGCTCGTAGTAGTCGTCGATCTGCGGCAGGTCGGGGTTGGAGAAAATCTTGGCCAGCATCCGCCAGCGGCCACCGGCGCGCGGCACCAGCTTGCCGCTGCCATTGCGCACCCAACCGCCGTTCCACTTCTCCTGGTTCTCCCATTCCTTGGGGTAGCCGATGCCGGGCTTGGTCTCGACGTTGTTGAACCAGGCGTACTCCACGCCTTCGCGCGAGGTCCACACGTTCTTGCAGGTGATCGAGCAGGTATGGCAGCCGATGCACTTGTCCAGGTTCAACACCATCGCAATCTGGGCACGTACTTTCATCACACCACCTCCCGTGCGGCGCCCGAGGCATTCGAGTTTGATTGCTCGTCATCCAGCCAATCGATCTTGTCCATCTTGCGCACGATCACGAACTCATCGCGGTTGGTACCGCAGGTACCGTAGTAGTTGAAGCCCCAGGCCAGCTGCGCGTAGCCGCCGATCATGTGGGTGGGCTTGAGCACGATGCGGGTCACCGAGTTGTGGATGCCGCCGCGGGTGCCGGAGATCTCCGAACCCGGCACGTTGATGATGCGTTCCTGGGCGTGGTACATCATCGCCATGCCCGGCATCACGCGCTGGCTGACCACCGCACGCGCGGCAATCGCGCCATTGACGTTGAACAGCTCGATCCAGTCGTTGTCCTCGATGCCGGCATTGCGTGCATCGTCCTCGCTCAACCAGACGATGGGACCGCCACGCGACAGGGTCTGCATGATCAGGTTGTCGCTGTAGGTGCTGTGGATGCCCCACTTCTGGTGCGGGGTAATCCAGTTCAGAACGATCTCCTTGTTGCCGTTCTGGCGCTTGTTGAGCAGCGGCTCCACCGTGCGTGTGTTGACCGGCGGCCGGTAGCTCATGAAGGCCTCACCGAAGTCGATCATCCACTCGTGGTCCTGGTAGAACTGCTGGCGGCCGGTGACGGTGCGCCACGGAATCAGCTCATGCACATTGGTGTAGCCGGCGTTGTAGCTGACGTTGTCGTCTTCCAGCCCGGACCAGATCGGCGAGGAAATGATCTTGCGCGGCTGTGCCTGGATGTCACGGAAGCGGATCGCCTCGTGTTCCTTGCCCACCGCCAGATGCGTATGCTCGCGGCCGGTGAAGGTGCCCAGCGATTCCCAGGCCTTGACCGCGACATGGCCATTGGTTTCCGGCGCCAGGTGCAGGATCACTTCGCAGGCGTCGATGGCGGTATCGATCGCCGGCCGGCCCTGGCTGATGCCTTCGTCCAGCACGGTGTGGTTGAGCTTGCCGAGGAATTCCACCTCGTGCTTGGTATCCCAGCTCATGCCCTTGCCGCCGTTGCCAAGCTTGTCCAGCAACGGGCCCAGCGAGGTGAACTTGCGGTAGAGGTTGGGATAGTCGCGCTCGACCACCGCCATGCTCGGCATGGTCTTGCCGGGAATGGCCTCGCATTGGCCCTTCTTCCAATCGGCGACGCCGAACGGCATGCCCAGTTCGTTGGGCGTGTCGTGCAGGGTTGGCACCAGCACCAGGTCCTTCTCGACGCCGAGCACGCCCGGCGCCATGTCGCTGAGCGTGCGTGCGACGCCCTTGAAGATTTCCCAGTCGCTGCGCGATTCCCAGGCCGGGTCCACCGCCTTGGACAGCGGATGGATGAAGGGGTGCATGTCCGAGGTGTTGAGGTCGTCCTTCTCGTACCAGGTGGCGGTCGGCAGCACGATGTCCGAGTACAGCGCGGTGGTGCACATGCGGAAGTCCAGCGTCACCAGCAGGTCGAGCTTGCCTTCCGGTGCTTCGTCACGCCATTTCACGTCCTCGGGCTTGACCGCGCCCATCTCGCCCAGGTCCTTGCCCTGCAGGCCGTGGCGCGTGCCGAGCAGATGCCGCAGCATGTACTCGTGACCCTTGCCGGAAGAACCAAGCAGGTTGGAGCGCCAGATGAACATCATGCGCGGGTGGTTCTGCGCGGCATCCGGATCGGCGAAGGCGAAGTCCAGCGAGCCGTCCTTGAACTTGGACAGCGCGTAGTCGGCCGGTGCGACGCCAGCCTGCTCGGCTTCGCGCACCAGCTGCAGCGGATTGCGGTCCAGCTGCGGTGCACTCGGCAACCAGCCCATGCGCACTGCGCGCAGGTTGAGGTCGGCCAGGCTGCCGCTGTACTTGGAGGCATCGGCCAGCGGCGACAGCAGTTCGTCGACCTGCAGCTTCTCGTAACGCCACTGCCCGGTATTGAAGTAGAAGAACGAGGTGCCGTTCATCTGCCGCGGCGGGCGGCTCCAGTCCAGACCGAAGGCCAGCGGCTGCCAGCCGGTCTGCGGGCGCAGCTTTTCCTGGCCCACGTAGTGCGCCCAGCCACCACCGGTCTGGCCCACGCAGCCGCACATGACCAGCATGTTGATCAGGCCGCGGTAGTTCATGTCGTTGTGGAACCAGTGGTTCATGCCGGCGCCGACGATGATCATGCTCCGACCATGGGTCTTGTCGGCGGTGCGGGCGAACTCACGGGCGATCTCGATCACCTCGGCGCGTGACACGCCGGTGATGCGCTCCTGCCACGCGGGAGTGCCCGGCACATTGTCATCGAAACTCTTGGCAACATTGCCGCCGCCGAAGCCGCGATCAACGCCGTACTGCGCCAGCAACAAGTCATAAACCGTGGCCACCAATGCTTCGTCGCCATCGGCCAACTGCAGGCGGCGCAGCGGGATGTTGCGCTCCAGTACTTCTTCGGCCGGTGCCGCGGTCCAGCCGTCGCTCTCGATGCCACCGAAATACGGGAAGCTCACCGCCTCGATGCCGTCGTGGATGTCGGCCAGACTCAGGCGCAGGCGCGTGTCATGGCCATCGCTGGCCTTTTCCTCGATGTTCCACTTGCCCTTCTCGCCCCAACGGAAGCCGACCGAGCCATTCGGCACGGTGATATCACCGCTGTTCTCGTCGAACGCCAGTGTCTTCCATTCCGGGTTATTGCTTTCACCAAGACCGCCCAGCTCACTGGCGCGCAGGAAGTGACCCGGCACCAGACGGCCATCGGCACGGCGCTCGATGCGCACCAGCATTGGCATGTCCGAGTACTGGCGGCAGTAGTCCTGGAAGTATTGCGAGGGCGTATCGACGTGGAACTCGCGCAGGATCACGTGGCCGAAGGCGAATGCCAGCGCGGCATCGGTACCCTGCTTGGGATGCAGCCAATGGTCGGTGAGCTTGGCCAGCTCCGAGTAGTCGGGACAGATCGCCACCGTCTTTGTGCCGTTGTATCGCGCCTCGGTGAAGAAGTGCGCATCAGGCGTACGCGTCTGCGGCACGTTCGAGCCCCAGGCGATGATGTAGCGGCTGTTGTACCAGTCGGCCGATTCCGGCACGTCGGTCTGCTCGCCCCATACCTGCGGCGAGGCCGGCGGCAGATCGCAGTACCAGTCGTAGAACGACAGACAGGCGCCACCGAGCAGCGACAGATAGCGCGCGCCGGCGGCGTAGGACACCATCGACATCGCCGGAATCGGCGAGAAGCCAACGATGCGGTCCGGGCCGTATTCCTTGGTGGTGTAGAGGTTGGAGGCGGCGATGATCTCGTTGGCCTCGTCCCAGTTCAGGCGCACGAAACCGCCCATGCCACGGCGACGCTTGTACTCGCGCGGCTTGGCCGGGTCCTGCACGATGCTGGCCCAGGCCTCGACCGGTGACATGGTCTTGCGGGCCTGCCGCCACATGCGCAGCAGCGTGCCGCGGATCAGCGGGTACTTGAGCCGGTTGGCGCTGTACAGGTACCAGGAATAGCTGGCACCACGCGGGCAGCCACGTGGCTCGTGATTGGGCAGGTCCGGGCGGGTACGCGGGTAGTCGGTCTGCTGGGTTTCCCAGGTGACCAGGCCGTTCTTGACGTAGATCTTCCAGCTGCAGGAGCCAGTGCAGTTCACGCCGTGGGTGGAACGTACGATCTTGTCGTACTGCCAGCGGGCGCGATAACTGTTTTCCCAGTCCCGCCCTTCGCTCTTGCTGAACCCATGGCCATCGGCGAAGGGTTGTGGATCACGCTTGAAGAACTGCAAGCGATCAAGGAAATAGCTCATGGTGAATCTCCGTTCGCAAACTGCTGCATCGTGGCTGTGTGTTGCATCTGGCTGCGGTGCATTGCTTTCTCAGCAGGGGGTTTCAGCCCCGCGCCGGTAGTACCACCACCAGGTAACCGCCAGGCAGGTGATGTAGAACGCAATGAAGCCGTACAGCGCCATATCCGGGCTGCCGGTCAAGGTGATGGAAGAGCCGTAACTCTTGGGAATGAAGAAGCCACCGTAGGCGCCGATGGCACCGGAGAAGCCGACAACCGCGGCGGATTCGATGCTGGCCTGATGGGCCGCGGCCTTCTTGCCTTCGGCGCCCTCATTGGCCGACAGGCGCTCGTGCAGGGTGCGGAAGATCACCGGGATCATCCGGAAGGTGGTGCCGTTGCCGATGCCGCTGAGCACGAACAAGGCCATGAACGACAGCAGGAAACCGCAGAAGTTGCCGCCCTGGCCATTGCTGGGCAGGAAGTGCAGCACGCCAAAGACGGCTGCGATCATCAGCACGAATACCCAGAAGGTCAGGCGTGCGCCGCCCCAGCGGTCGGCCATACTGCCGCCCACCGAGCGCATCAGCGCGCCCAGCAGCGGGCCGATGAAGGCATAGGCCAGTGGATTCACATCCGGGAACTGGCTCTTGACCAGCATCGGGAAGCCGGCGGAGAAGCCGATGTAGGAACCGAAGGTGCCGATGTACAACCAGCACATCAGCCAGTTGTGCTTGCGGCGGAAGATCACCGCCTGCTCGGAAAACGAGGAGCGGGCGCTGGTCAGGTCATTCATGCCGAACCAGGCGGCGATCGCGAAGAAGGCGATGAACGGTACCCAGATGAAACCGGCGTTCTGCACGAACAAGGGGGCGCCGCCGTCGGCCACTGCCTGCGGTGCGCCGCCCATGGCGCCAAACACGCCAACGCTGATCACCAGCGGCACCACCGCCTGCGATACCGATACGCCGACATTGCCCAGCCCTGCATTCAAACCCAGCGCCATGCCCTGGCGCTGCTTGGGATAGAAGAACGAGATGTTGGACATCGACGAGGAGAAGTTCGCGCCGCCGAAACCACACAGGATGGCGATCAACACGAATACCCAGTACGGCGTGGCCGGGTTCTGCACCGCGAAGCCCAGCCACAAGGTTGGCAACAGCAAGGATGCGGTCGACAACGCGGTCCAGCGGCGGCCGCCGAAGATCGGGATGACGAAGGAGTAGAAGATGCGCAACGTTGCGCCGGACAGGCTGGGCAGGGCCACCAGCCAGAACAGCTGGTCAGTGGTGAAGGCGAAACCGATCTTGGGCAGGCTGATGGTCACTGCCGAGAACAGCACCCACACCGAGAACGCCAGCAACAGCGCCGGAATCGATATCACCAGGTTGCGGGTGGCGACCTTCTTGCCGGTGCGTTCCCAGTAATCGGAATCCTCGGGCCTCCAATCGCTGATGACGCGACCGGGTCCGGCATTGCTCTGCTTTACGACATCGCGACTGGCACTCATGCATCGCTCCAAGGCTGTGTGGTACGGCGCTGGCTTGCTGTGCGGTTGCTTGCCCAGTCGCCACGGCGTCATTAGGCCCGGCGCCCCCTGGGGCAGTCTTGATCTTGATCAATCCAATGGCGCTCTCGCGCCACTTACCTGACAAATATCAACTGATGCTTACGGCGTCGGACGAACTGCGGCGCTGCACGCCGCGTTGGCGCACGCTGTCACGCACATCCACATCGAACTGGAGCTGTAGCGGCCGTGCCTGCGTTGGCAGCACGAAGCTCAAACCGTCACGGCACGGTAAACGTGCCTGCAGCGCCAGCACGTCTTCACGCGGCAGCCTGATCGTCAATGCGTGGGTATCACCATCCAGCAGCGCCTCCGCCGTGTCATGCAGCTGCAAGCGCTGCGACAGGGCTCCGGGCGTGCCAAGCCAGGTCTGGTTCTCCAGCACCTCGCCAGCGAGCAGCCGTGCCAGCTCGCTTTCATCAATGCGCAACCGTAGCGACTGCGACTGGATCTGGACTTTCATGACGCAACTTCCTCCCATTGGCGGGGGGTATTGCAGTTCACAAGGCGGGCTTCGGCACCGGCTGGCAGCGGCAGTTCCAGACCACCAAGGCGGCGTTGGAACATCCGTAGCGAGCGTGGTCCGTCTGTACCCGTGACCATTTCAAACAGCAGACTGCGGCAAGTGCCGTCGATGTTCAAGTACATTGGCACGGGTTCTTCTGAATACGTCACACAAGGCGCCGTGCCTGCCTCGCGCAGCTGTCGCAGCAATGTCACATCCAGCAGCGGCATATCGACCGGCACCACCCATGCCGGTCCATCGGCCAGGGTTTGCACTACGCTGTAAAGGCCACCCAGCGGGCCGCAACGCGGCACCGCATCGGGCACCGAATCAAAGCCCGGATAATCGCCACTCACCTTCACAGGCTGGGCACCGACTGCACTGAGCAAAGCACAGCTGTGTTCAAGCAAGGTCCGTCCGCGCCACTGCAACAGTGCCTTGTCCTGACCCATGCGGCTGGACAGCCCGCCGGCCAGCACGATGCCGGCGACCGGCGCTGGTTCAATGCGAGTGGTCGTGGACATGCCCGTCGATATGCGCGTGCTCGGTGTCGGGTTGGCACAGGCTGCAGCCCTCACTCCACTCGCTGTCGCCATTCTGGTAATGCTCCTGCTTCCAGATCGGCGAGCGGTGCTTCACCCCTTCGATCAACTGCCGGCAGGCACGGAAGGCTTCGTCACGGTGCGGACTGCCCGCTGCGACGACCACGGCGACGTCGCCTACCGCCAGCCGACCCTTGGCATGCGCCACATAGAGCTTGATGCGGGGGCCGAAGTCGGCGGTGATTTCGTCAATCTGCCGCTGGAACTCGTTCAAGACCAGCGGCTCGAACAAGTCATAGGTGATACCCAACACCGGCCTGCCCTGGTTCAGATCACGCACCTTGCCGATGAAGACATCGATGCCACCAAAGCCCGGATCGGACACGGCGGCGATACCTTCCGCTGGATCAATCGCCGCGTCGGCACGGTCCACCACCTTCCAAACACTTTCGAAAGTCATTTCAGCCTCCGCTTACAGGCGGCAGGATGGCAACGCGGCCATCGCCGGGCAGCACATCGTTGTCGCGCAATACGCGTTGTTCATCGGCAAAGGCCGAGTAATCGACCAGGCCAGCCCGGAACTGCGGGAAACGCTGTTGCAGTAGCGCGCGCAACGCCCTGCGCAGGTCGATGACCTGCCCGCCTTCGACCGGCACGCGGATTTCGCGCTGCGGGTCCAGCTCCGAAAATGCGCCAAACAGCTGCACTACCATCTCTTTCATGACATCTCCTGCGGGCCGAGCTGCACCGGCTCGCGGTGGCCCCAGCCCTGTACACGTACCAGACTGCCGGCCGTGGCCAGATCGTCGTCACCCTCCAGCACCACCCACGCATTGGCGCGCAGCATGGTCTTGAGGCGGAATGATTCCTGCCCGGCCAGCACGCTCACTCGCAACTGTCCGCTGGCATCGGCCTGCACGCGTGCGCGCGCATGGAAACGCAGGCCCGGCGGCTTGCGCACGTCGGCCTGCAATGGCAGCTGCAGAACGGCCTCTTCGGCCAGACCCAGCATCTTTCGTAGCACCGGCTCAACGAAGAAGCGCAGCCCAACCGCAGCGGAAATCGGGTTTCCCGGCAGGCCGAAGTACAAGGCGCCGTCGGCAAGGCGCGCGTACAGCAGCGGCTTGCCCGGGCGAATCGCGACTTTGTGGAAGATGATCTCGGCGCCACGCGCGCGCAGCGCATCGGGAATGAAATCGTAGCGCCCCTGCGACACCGCGCCGGTGCTCAATACCACACGTGCACCCGCGGCCAAGGCCGCATCCAGCGCGGCATCAAAGGCGGCAACGTCATCACTGACCACGCCGTTCCAGACCACATCAGCACCCGCAGCACGCAGCCGGCTGACCAGGAACGGGCGATTGCTGTCGCGTATCTGTCCAGACTGTAGTTCCGCGGTCGCATCGCTGATCAGCTCCTTGCCGGTACTGATCACCGCAACCTGCGGCTGGTGCTGTACCTGCACGTTGGCAACGCCGAGTGCATGCAGCAAGGTCATCGCATTGACGTCCAGCAGCGCTCCCGCAGCCAGCACGGTTTCGCCCAATTCCACGTCCTGACCGCGCAGGCGAACGTGCTGACCGGGCTTTACCGTTGCCTGCAGGCGCACGCGGGTGGGACGCCCATCCACGGCCTCCAGCACCTCGACCTGTTCAATCGGCACGACGCTGTCCAACCCGGACGGCATGCGTGCGCCGGTCATGATTTCCCAGGCCTGCGCGGAATCACCGTCCGCAGCAGCGGTATCGCCTGCAGCCTGCCAACCCTGCACCTGCAGTACGGTACCCGCTTGCACCGGTTGCCCGTTCGCGCACAGCGCGAAGCCATCCATCGCGGCGTTGTCGAACGGCGGCAGGTCCTGCGCGCTGTTTACCGGTGCGGCCAGTATCCGATCAGCGGCAGCATCGATGGATACCTGTTCGCTGCGCGCTGCCGGTGCAGCCATCAGCAACTGCTGCAGCGCCTGCGCATAACTGATCATGCGTGCGAGCCCCCATCCATCATCGCCAAGGCATGGCCGAGCACAGGGATGAGGATATTCATGCATTGCGCGGCGGCACGTGGACTTCCTGGCAGGGCGATGACCAGCAGATCATCCAGTTGCACCACTTCAGCGCGGCTCAACCAGGCCATCGGCGTGTGCTGGGCACTGAGCCCGCGCAGCATCTGCGCCAGTCCGGGCACCGGGCGTCCAGCCAATGCCTGCAAGGCCTCGGGCGTCAGATCACGCGGGCCCAGGCCAGTACCGCCAGTGCACAGGCAGAGGCGCACACCGTCCGCAGCCAGCGCGCGCAGGCGCGCGACCAGTGGCTCGATGCCGTCCGCCAATACTTCACTGCTGACCACATCGCCGCCCAAGGCCTGCAGGCCCTGAACCAGCACCGGCCCCGACTCGTCGACGTAATCGCCGCGGCTTGCGCGGTCACTGAGAGTGATCACCGCGCAGCGCGCCGCGCCCAAGGTCTTGGGCGGACGCGGCCGGAAACGTTCAAGTTCGCCCGCATCCATGCCTTGCGGGTGCGTCCACACGCCACTCTTGCCGCCTTCCTTGAACAGCAGGCGGATACCACTGATTTCCAGTGCCGGCTCGACCGGCTTGCTCAGGTCGTACAAGGTCAGCAGGGCTGCATTGACGCCGGCCAGGGCCTCCATCTCCACGCCGGTACGCGCTTCGCTGGCGCACTCGCACCAGACCCGGATCGCCTGCCGTTCCGGCACCGGCGCGCAGTACACCCGCACCAGCTCCAACGGCAGCGGATGGCACATCGGCATCAATGCCGAGGCCATCTTGGCCCCTTGCAGGCCGGCAATCTCAGCCATTACCAGCGCATCGCCCTTGGGCAGCCGCCGCTCGACGATCAACGGGTAGGCAATCGGCCCGGCGATCAGCTCACCTACCGCCACCGCGCGGCGACGGGTGATGCGTTTGTCGCGTACATCGGCCATGTGGAATGCCGCACTTATCTGCCCACTCATTACTTGTTTCATCCTCCAATCGAGGCCAGATGCGGGGTAAGCCCGGTCTGGCCGAAGTGCAATCCATGCCCGGCTGCCTTGAGCCCAAGCTGGGTGGTGATGCGCGCCAGCAGCGCGTCCTGGTCATCATCGGACTGCAACAGCGGGCGCAGCGCCACGCCGAAGTCGCCGAACAGGCACAGGCGCAGGTCGCCGCGTGCGGTGACCCGCAGGCGGTTGCAGCCTTTGCAGAAGTCCTTCGAATACGGGGCGATAATGCCAACGCTACCGCGATGCTCGGGATGGCTGAACTCACGTGCCGGGCCGGCATCGGCAGCGCGCTTGCGCTCACTCCAACCGGCAGCCAGCAGCTGTTCGATGATCACATCGGCACGCAGGTGATGGCGCTCGTAATACTCGCGGTTGTCGCCGGTGCGCATCAGCTCGATGAAACGCACGCTGATCGGGCGCTCGCGCAGGAATTCCATCCACGCCGGCAGCTCGTCATCGTTGAGGCCGCGCAGCAGCACCGCATTGAGCTTGATCGACTGCAGGCCCAGGGCCTGCGCCAGGTTGAGGCCCTGCATGATCTCGGGCAGGCGGTCGTGGCCGGTGATGGCATGGAAGCGCTCGCGCTGCAGGCTGTCCATGCTGACGTTCAGTGCTGTCAGGCCAGCGCGGTGCCAGCCCGGCAGGTGCCGTGGCAGCAGGCAGCCGTTGGTGGTGATGGCCACCTTGCGGATGCCCGGCACCTTCGCCACGGTGGCGATGATCTGCTGCAGGTCCTTGCGCAGGCTGGGCTCACCGCCGGTCAGGCGGATCTTGTGCATGCCCAGTGCGGCAAACCCGCGCACCAGCCGCTCGATCTCGTCCACCGCCAGGAACTGCGGGCGGCCATCGGCCTGGTAGCCATCGGGCAGGCAATAGCTGCAACGGAAGTTGCAGGCCTCGGTCAGCGACAGACGCAGGTATGGAAAGCTGCGACCGAAGCCGTCGGTGAGTTGGCTCATGGCTGTTTCACCTTCTGACTCCACGTTTGCACGCTCGCCCGGCATGCCGGGATGCCCTCGCCTCTGTTGACAGGCTGCCAGCCTACGCGGGGCATTACGTCGATGGCATGACTTAAATCAATCCGGACCTCCGCCGGACCCGACCCAGCTGTGGCAGCATGACCACTCGATGGCTTCCTCCTTGTGAAAACGACCATGATGCTGAGTGATTTCGACGACCTGTTGCGTGCCGCACTGGAGCAGACCGAGCCACAACGCCTGTTGTTCGTCTTCGTCAAAGCCGACCTGCCTGAATCCCCAACCGCTGATCAACATGCGCGCCATGACAGCGGTGAAGGCGGCACCCTGAGCCCGGTGCTGTGCGTGGACAAGGCGCCGCAGGACGTCGCCTCGTTCGCTGCGCTGGCTGCCGAGTCGGCCAACACCGGCCTGGCCTGGGACCTGGTGTTCGTCGCCTCGCTGGACGGACGTGCCGGTATTGCTCCCTCCAGCGATGAAGCCGCACAACCGCTGCGACTGATGGTCAATGCCGTCAACGACGGCCAGATCAGCCGCTTCGCCGCGTTTGACCGCGACGGCGCGCCGGTGCAGTTCTACTAGCAACCAGCTTGACCCGCTCAGGTCGCAAGCTGCAGCAACAGGAAGAAGATCACCAGCACGGTATTCAGCCCCCACGCCACGGTGAGGCCGCGTGCGGCCAAGCCATAGTTGGGGTTGTGTGCGCTGGGCGCGGCCCGCCACACCGTGGGGATGATCCAACCGGTGTAGAGCAGCAATACGGCGAACAGCCCGAGCAGCAGGCTGGTCCTGCCTTGCATCAGCGCCCATAGCGCGGCGGCCCATAACAGATTGCTGGGGATCACCCCCTGCAGCCAGAACACACGCCACAAATGCGAGGGCGGCGACTTGTCGCCCGGGGTACTCATCGAACCGACAGCAGTCATGATCGGAACTCCTGAGTTGCGCAGCACTGTATCCGAGCTTGCACCCGCCAAGCGGCCGGGTCAAATCCGCTGGCAATCCTTGCATTGGATGCTATCGCCCTGCGCGATTATCCGGCTCGCCGAGCTCGCACACAGCAGGCCCTCTGGATGTCGCTCCGCCAGGTTCATGGGCAGCGCTCGTCTGCAGCACCTCGTCACGCATCTTCAATCCGCATCTTCCAGCAGGCAGCGCACCAGCTTCTCGACCAGACGGCTTACCTGTTCTCGGTCGACCTCCGCCCCCACCGCACCGCGCACCATCACGCCGTTGAAGATCGCCGAGATCATGTTCATCCGCAGCTCCACCTCGGCCGAGTCCATCCCCGCTGGCAGGCCGACCCGATTGGACAGCGCCATGAACTCGCCGGTCACCACCTTGTCCGATTGGCGCAGGATGCGGCGGATGGCCGGGTTGCGTGCGGCTTCGGCGGCCAGCTCCAGTTGCAGTTCAAGGTAGGCCGGGTCCAGGCAGCGGTCCACCGAATCGCTGGTCTGCCGCGCGACGCGGGTTGCCAAGCTGCCGCCGCTCTCGTCTTCCTGCAGCTTGCGGGCCAGCTCGGAGAGGTTCTGCTCCTCACGCTTGGCGATGGCCTCGACGATGGCTTCCTTGTTCTCGAAGTAGTGGTAGATGTGCCCCGGGCTCATCCCGGCCGCTTTCGAGATCTTGGCGATGCTGGTGCCGTGGAAGCCATTGCGCCGGAAACAGGCGCTGGCCGCGTCCAGCACCTGCTGGCGGCGCGCCTCGCCCTTTTCCTGTCCCATCGGAACGCCGCTACTCGCATTCATGAAGTGAACCTGGAGATGTCTGGATCGGATTGATGCATGACCGCGGACATGCACTGTAGTACGATCATTCTAACTAGAACGATCATTCTAATTCTGGTTGGACGCCTGGTTGGCCACCCCGCCACCAAGCCGAGCACAACGGAGCATGCCCATGACCACCCTGCTGAAAGACATTGCAGTGCTGTTCGACGCCAGCGAATCCGGTCAACAGATCCTGGATACGGCAAGCCGGCTTGCCGGCGGCCATACCTCGCATCTGATCGGCATCACCGCACTGGCCCAGCAACCAGCCACCCTGCAGGCAGGTTTTGCCAAGGGTGAGGCACTGCACGAAGTGATCCTCCGCCACCAGTCGGTGATGGCCGCGCGTGCGCTTCAACTCGGACAGCACTTGAACGATGCCTTGAGTCGTCACGCCGTGAGTGGCGAGCTGCGGGTGATCTCGCATGCAGAATCCAGCAGTGAGTCCTCTCTCCACGCCCTGTACTGCGACCTGCTGGTGGTCAGCCACCCGAACATCCCGGCCTCACCACTGACCTGGTCCGCGCCGCAGATCCTGCAGCAATCCGGCATACCCATCCTGATCGTGCCGCGTGACTGGGCGGATAAACCCATCGGGAGGAAGGTACTGGTCGCATGGAACGGCAGCCGGCAATCACGCCGCGCCATTGCCGATGCGATGCCGATGCTCATCAAGGCCGAGGAAGTCAGCTTGCTGATCATCGATGCCGAACGCAACGCCGAGTTGCACGGCGACGAACCGGGCGCCGACATGGCCGCCTATCTCGCCCGCCATCACGTGAGAGTTGATCTACAGCGCGTCACCTCCGCAGGTGTTCCCATCGCCGAGGTGATCGTTGCGCATGCACAGGACGCGCAGTGCGATATGGTGGTGTTTGGTGCGTATAGCCGCCCAAAACTCAGTGAAGCGCTGTTCGGCGGTGTGACCCGGACCCTGCTTGCGGAGGTTCCAGTCCCGCTGTTCGTTTCACAGTAGCTGCAACGATCACGTCACTGCATCGAACAACAGCTGGGCGCACACGATCAAGCGGGTGCGTCAGGCCAAACCAATCTCCTGCTGACTCTCCTTCAGCGGGGATGCCTCCCGGTCTCTCCCCCGACCGTGGAGTCCTGCAGTCCCTTGGACTGCGCGAATGTCGCGATGACGTCCGCGCCGGGAGGCGGTAGAGCCCCGCCTCCCGGCTTTTTGCAGATGACGATGGAGTAGCGAAAGCGCATTTTGAAAGCGCACCAATGCCTGTATCCGCGCTGCGCCACCACACGCGACTGGCTACATCAACATGCCCAGATCATGTCGCGGAAGCGCACCGCCGGACGCACAAGAGAACAACGCCCGCACAGTGTCATACGTAACCTTTCTGCCTAAACGAACACGGAATGAATCAGCCGTAAATCCGCGACAAACCGTCTCAAATACGCAAATACATCGCGGCTTTTCCACTCGTAGAATCGAAAGTGCCGAGGACATCGCGGCAGTACCGCTACCACCACACAGGTAGCAAGGCGAACTATCCCGTTTGAGTAACCTGCAACAGGAAACATCAATGAACGTCCGCGAACTCCTGCAGTCCAAGAAACAGACCGTAGTCACCATCGATGTGGAAGACACCATCGGCGCCGCCGCGCACAAGATGAGCGCGAACAAGATCGCCGCGCTGGTGGTGATGAAAGACGACGCACCGGTAAACATCATTTCCGAGAAAGACATCGTGCGCACCCTGGCCGATGATGGCCCACAGGCAGGACGCCGCGTCATCTCCACCCTTCCCTCGACCGGATTGGAAGGTATCGCACCCGAGGCAAGCCTCAAGCAGGCCATGGCATTGATGACCTACTCGCGCCACCGCCACCTGATGGTGACCGAAGGTTCGAAGCTGGTCGGCATCCTCAGCCTTGGCGATATCGTCAAGAACCTGCTCAGCGAACTGGAACTCGAGAAAGCAGTGCTGCAGGACATCTACACCGCCGCACACTGAGCACCCCTTTGTTCGAGCTGAGCCTGTGGGAGCAAACCGGGGTCAGGAGCAAACCGGGGTCAGCGGGGGGTTTCTTGTGGAAACCCCACACGGGCCCCGGTTTGGGGTGCATAAGGCCACCCGCCCCGCCG
>NZ_JBRREC010000079.1:0-24889 GCF_056760015.1 Stenotrophomonas sp. STEN029
GCAATACATCGGCAAGAGCTTCCTGGCCAGCACGCTGCTTCAAACGGAAACGCGAAAGTCCCGTGCGGGCAGCGCGCGGCCTGTAGCCCGGGTAAGCGCAGCGCACCCGGGGCTGTTGACGGAGAGCCTGAAAGTTCGCCGGGGCATTGCTCCCGGGTGCGCTGCGCTTACCCGGGCTACAGGACTGCGGCGAAGGAGGCACCCTGCCAATCAGAACGCCATGGGAAACGTGTGCACTGGAGTCCGTCAAGCAATAAACAAAAGGCCCCGGCGAAACCGCCGGGGCCGGATCACATCGCAGCTGAGCGACAGCATCCGCGATCAGGCATCAACTGCCGCCTGAACTACAAGCACCTCAGAACCTGATCGACCAACTGTTGATTCGGCCGGTATCGCCACTGGCCTTGTCGTTGACGCGCAGCTTCCAGCTGCCATTGAGCGCTTCGCTGGACAGGTTCACGTTGAAGGTCTGCTTGATATCGTCCGCGCTGCCTCCGGCATAGTTGCTCAGCACGTAGACGCTGCCATCGGGCGCGACCAGATCCACCTTCAGATCACCCTTCCAGGTGTGGCTGATATCCACCGTCACCGGCGTGGATGCAGGCGCGTTGCCAGTGCGCCCGGAGACGGCGATGGCGCTCTCCACCGTGGCGTTGTCAACGATGGTGACAGCGGTTGCGTTGCTATAGGTCTGCACGCCACCACTGCCGCCACCAGTACTCCAGCTGGCCTGCAGGCTTACACCCGAGAATGCCGAGTAGGCGGACAACATCACGTGGTAGGTGCCTGCCACTGGTGTTGCGAAGCTGCAGCTCTCCGCATTGCCAGTCTTGTACGGGCGGCAATCATAGGTGGACGTGGTCGGCTGGCTGCCGGCACGCACATACATGTCCGCGTCACCGCTGCCGCCGGAACTGGCGATCACCAGATTGCTCGCGCCCGCCGGCACCTGCACGGTGAAGTACTGGGTGCTGCTGGCAGCGCCGGAAAGACCGGTAATCGGCACACCATTGTTCAGCACCGTGCCGCCCGGGTTTGGATTGCCTCCGCCGTTGGCCGCATCCACCACTGCCTTCGCATTGAGGATGCCAGGGCCGATGCTCTGCGACGGCGTGGACGGGAAAGGAGTGACGTTGGCCTTGATCAGGGCCTCGACCTGAGCCGGTGTTTTCGGCGTGGTTGAAACCGCCTGCAGCAATGCAACAACACCAGCCACGTGCGGGGTCGCCATCGATGTGCCGTTGTACGACGCATAGCTTTCCGCGCCCGGCGTGGTGGTGCCGCTGTTGAGCGTGGACAGGATGTTGGAACCCGGAGCCGCGATATCGATCAATGCACCGTAGTTGGAGAAGCTCGAACGTGCGCCGGTGCTGGTCGTCGATGCCACTGCGATCACGTTGTTGCAGTTGGCCGGCGAAGCGTTGGAGACATTGGTGTTGTCGTTGCCCGCAGCAATCACCAGCGTGGTGCCGCGACTGACCGCGCCGTTGATCGCTGCCTGCGTGGTGCTGCCACAGGCACCTGAGCCACCCAGGCTGAGATTGATCACCTCGGCCGGATTCGCATTGGCCGGCACACCGGATACCGTGCCACCGGAAGCCCAGATGATGGCATCGGCAATATCCGAGTCGTAGCCACCGCAGGTACCGAGCACACGCACCGGCACGATCTTGGCGCCATACGCCACGCCGGCAACGCCCTTGGCGTTGTTGGTGACCGCAGCAATCGTTCCAGCCACATGCGTGCCATGCCAACTGGAGCTCTGCGCGGCATGGGTGCCGCCACACTGGTTGGCGCTTACCCAATCACCCGGATCGCTGGGATCGTTGTCGCGGCCATTGCCATCGTTGGACACCGTGGTGTCGTTGATGAAGTCATAGCCCGGCAGCAGGTTGGCGGCCAGGTCGCTGTGGGCGGTGATGCCGGTGTCCAGCACCGCCACCACCGAACCGGCGCCATTGGTGACATCCCAGGCCTGGTTGGCCTTGATGCCATAGGTGCCGGAATAGCCCCACTGCTCGCCGTAACGGGTGTCGTTCGGGGTTAGGCGGATGGTGTTGAGGCGATCGACCTCGACGTACTCGACGTTCGGATCGGCAGCCAGCTTGCGCATCAGGGTTTCGGCGTCGACACGGTCCAGCTTGGCATCAGCGCGGACCACATCCGCACCTACCGCCAGTCGCCGCATGTGCTGCACGCCGACACTCTTGCCGGCGCGGGTCGGCAGCGCGCGGGCAGCGGAGACCAGGGTCTTCTGCAGGGCCGCGTCGCCTGCAGCCTGACGGCTGTCCTGGCGGTATTTGACGATGAAGCGCTGATGCGTCGGCGCGGAATCCAGACCGGCCAGATGCACATCACCGGCCCAGGCCGGCGCACACAGAAGCAGGGACGACAACGAAGCAGTGCCAACAACCACCAATCCACGAACAAGCGTACGGCGCGATTTGGATGACATTGATGAGCCCTTCCACAGTGAGAGGAAACCGCTTGCGCGGCATGCGTCCTACCCGGGGGCCCTGCCAGATGCGAAGAGGTTGTGCTGCCCGGGTAGAACTACCCGAACCAGTCCCCTGTTACCGATCCGTTGGCGGACAGTAAATGGCGGCTGAATCGATGACAAGAGGGTTACAACAGAAACTGTTGCTCCGTCACGTTTACCCAAGTGAGTGATTCGTAAAGAGAATTTACGCATCCGTTGGTACTGCTGGCTTGCACGGCTGGGTGTCCGGACAAAGAAAAACCCGCTGCGGACAGGCCGCAGCGGGCTATTCACTTACCCGGGCCGGACGCTCAGGCGTCCAGGCGCACCAGCCAACCGTGACGGTCCGGCTGACGGCCGTACTGGATGTCGGTCAGTTCCTTGCGCAGCGACATGGTGACCTCGCCGGCCGGCGCGTTGATATCGCCGACCGAGAAATCTTCGCCCTTGAGCTGGCCGATCGGAGTGATCACCGCAGCGGTACCGCAGGCAAACACCTCGGTGATTTCGCCCGAGCTCACGCCCTGCTTCCACTCGTCGATGGTGACCTGGCGCTCTTCCACGTTCATGCCGCGGTCGCGGGCCAGCTGCAGCAGCGATTCGCGGGTGATGCCTTCCAGGATGCTGCCCGACAGTGCCGGGGTGACCAGCTTGTTTTCCTTGCCGTAGACCAGGAACACGTTCATGCCGCCCAGTTCTTCCAGGTACTTGCCCTCGACCGGGTCGAGGAACAGCACCTGCGAGCAGCCCTGCGCCTGCGCCTGCTGCTGCGGCAGCAGCGAAGCCGCGTAGTTGCCGCCGCACTTGGCCGCACCGGTGCCGCCCTTGGCAGCGCGCGCGTAGTCGGTGGACAACCAGATCGCCACCGGCGCAACGCCCTTGGCGAAGTACGGGCCGGCCGGGCTGGCGATCACGTAATAAGTGGCCTTGTGCGCACCGCGCACGCCGAGGAAGGCTTCGTCGCCGATCATGAACGGGCGGAAGTACAGGCTGGCTTCGTCAGCATCGGACACCCAGTCCTTGTCCAGCGCGACCAGCTGCTTGAGCGACTCGACGAAGATATCCGCCGGCAGTTCCGGCAGCACCAGACGACGCGCCGAGCGCTGCAGGCGCGCGGCATTGGCCTGCGGACGGAAGGTCCAGACCGAGCCGTCGGCGTGACGGTAGGCCTTGATGCCTTCGAAGATTTCCTGGCCGTAATGCAGCACGGCTGCGGCCGGATCCAGCGAGATCGGACCGTACGGCGTTACCGCCGCATTGTGCCAGCCGGTGTCCTTGTCCCAGCGTACGGCCACCATGTGGTCGGTGAAGTGCAGACCAAAGCCCGGCTTTTCCAGGATCTTGGCGCGCTCCTCGGCGCTACGCGGATGGTCCGAACGGGTGACATTGAAGCTCAACGAAGACTGGGACACCGGATAATTCCTTCCAGATTGCGGGATGGGACAACCCCGACGCCACAGCGGCAACGGGGGTGCAGCACAAACCGTCACCGGCAGCCGCCGGTGCGGCCTTACAGCATGCCAGTTTCCAGGCGCGCCGCCTCGGACATCATGTGGCGTCCCCACGGCGGGTCGAACACCAGGTCGACGTCGGCCTGGGCCACCGTCGGGATCATCTCCAGCTTGCTGCGCACGTCATCGACCAGGATCTCGCCCATGCCGCAGCCCGGTGCAGTCAAGGTCATCTTGACGTCCACCTCGCGCTGGCCGTCATCCAGGTGCTTGATATCCACTTCGTAGATAAGCCCAAGATCGACGATGTTGAACGGAATTTCCGGATCGAAACAGGTGCGCAGCTGCTGCCACACCAGCTTCTCGACCTCCTCGTCGCCTGCGTCATCGGGCAGTTCCAGCCCCGGCGGGGGCTCCTTGCCGATGGCATCGCCGTCCTTGCCGGCGATACGGAAGAGATTGCCTTCGACAAACACCGTATAGCTGCCACCCAGTGCCTGGGTGATATAGCCATAACTGCCGGCCGGCAAGGTCACGCTATCGCCCTGCGGCACCATCACGGCCGGGCAATCACGCTCAAAATGGACAGGTTCGCTGCTACGGGAATACATGTAGATGGATATGGGGACGCGGTGGCTACCCGCAATGGCCCCATTTTATCCGACTGGGCGTCATCGCCGCTGAAACGCTATGCTGCGGAATCTGTTCGGGAATGCCCATGTCGCCTGTGTCCACCTCGGCCAGCCGTAGCCGCCACTGGCTCTGGCCTGTTTTGTTGCTGCTCGGAAGCCTCACCCTGACGCTTGCCTGGATGTTTGCCGCCCTGGCCACCGGCACCCAGGCTGGCTGGATGGCCGTGCTGGCCGCGCTGGAAGCGGCGTGGATGCTGCGCCTGGGCGCCTTCCGTGCCGGCCCGGCGCGCATTGCTGTCGCTGTACTCGCCACCCTGCTGATCGCCGTGGCCGCCAACTGGCTCATCGCAGCAGCCTATGTCGGCGGCCCGATGGGGCTGACGCCCTGGGAATCGGCGCTGCGGATGGGTCCGCATTTCGCCTGGACATTGCTGTCGCTGGCCAATGGCCTGGGCGAGCTGATCTGGCTCGCCCTCGCGCTGCTGGTGGCGTGGCGCGTGGCCCGCTGAGTTCCGGTTGGTTACAGCCCAGCTGAGAGGCTGAATGGACAACTGAAACCAAATGTCAGTTTTTGCACATTGCCAAGGGCCGGATCCGCACATTCGTTGCAGTTAAAAATTCGTAATTTCGTGACTCCCTCGCACCACTTTGCGGAGAGTCATACGTGAGTATTCAGCCACTGAGCCAAGCTGTACGCCTCGCACTGTTACCAATTTCGACTGCCGCCCTTGCTCTGGGAGCAACGGGCAGCGTCCTTGCACAGGACACCGCACCCAAAGAAGAAGCCACCAACCTGGACCGCATTCAGGTCACCGGCTCGCGCATCAAGCGCGCCGATCTGGAAACCTCCAGCCCCGTCTTCACCATCGACCGGCAGAACATCGAGAGCTCAGGCGCGGCCACGGTCGGTGAGTTCCTGCAGCGCACTCCCGCCATCGCAGGCGCGGCAACCAATCCACAGGTCAACAACGGCGGCGGCGCAGGCGCGGCCACGGTCGACCTGCGCGGCCTGGGTGTGAACCGTTCATTGGTACTGGTGGATGGCAAGCGCTGGATCGGCACCATCTCCAACGCCAACGGCGCGGTGGACGTGAACTCCATCCCGATGGCGCTGATCGAGCGCGTTGAAGTCCTGAAGGATGGCGCCTCCGCCATCTACGGCTCCGATGCCATCGGCGGCGTGGTCAACTTCATCCTGCGCAAGGATTTCGAAGGTCTGGAAGCCAGCGCGTTCTATGGCATTTCCTCGCGCGGCGACGCTGACACACAGCGCTTTGATGCCACCTTCGGCCTGCATGGAGAGAAAGGCCGCCTGATGCTGGGTGCCAGCTACGACAAGGAAGACCAGGTCAGTGCCGCCGATCGCAGTTACTCCAGCCAGCCCTACCAGCTGTATGCCGGCGAGAAGGGCATCGGCGGTACCAGCCGTATCCTGACCGGTCGTTACGTGGTGCCACGCGCATCGGCAACCGGCGTGGATCTGACCGACCCCAATTGCGGCAGCGGCGCGAACGTCACCCTCACCCGCATAGACGGCCGCCCGGGCTCTTCGACGTCGGACTTCCGTTGCTTCAATCCGAACACGGACGTCTATAACTTCCAGGCCGATGGCAACCTCAACCTGACCCCGCAGGAACGCACCTCGTTGTTCATGAGTGGCAACTACCAGCTCACCGACAACATCGAGGCCTTCCTGCTCGGCTCCTGGCTGCGCACTGAATCCTCGTTCTTCATCGCACCGCTACCCTTCGATGGCCGTGCAGCAGTGGACAACGTGCCGATCAGCAAAGACAGCCTCTACAACCCCTTTGGCGTGGACATCACCGATGCGCGCCTGCGTCTGCGCGACTTCATCCCCACCCGCACCACCCGCTTCGAAACCGAGACCTACCAGATCACCGCAGGCCTGCGCGGCGCCTTCGGTGACAGCAGCTGGTCATGGGATGCCTCCTACGGCTACGGCCGCACGCCACAGACATCCGCGGTGCGCGGCTATCTGTACAGCCCTGGCCTGACCGATGCACTGGGTCCATCGATGATCGATCCGGTCAGTGGCAACCCCATCTGCGTACGTACGCCGGGCAATGCAGCAACCGCCATCGCCGGCTGCCTGCCGGTCAACTTCATGGGCCCGGCGCCTGATCCGAGCACCGCGGTGGGCCAGGCACAGCTGGCCGCGCTTGAGCTGATCAACCCGACCATCCACAGCAGCAACGAGAACGACCTGAAGGTCTTCAACGCCAACGTCACCGGCGATCTGTTCCAGTTGCCGGCCGGTGCGGTATCACTGGCGGTGGGCGTGGAACGCCGCGAAGAATCAGCCAGCTCCAGCAGCGACTTCCTGACCATCATCCCGCCAGGGGAGACGGTCTGCAAAATCACCCAGGAAGCCTGTACCTTCGGCGACATCTCGGGCAAGTTCGACGTCAATGAAATCTATGCCGAGGCGCTGATCCCGGTGCTGTCCGACATGCCATTCGCCGAGAAGCTGAACTTCTCGCTGGGTACACGTTATTCGGACTACTCGAACTTCGGCGGAACCACCAACTCCAAGATCGGCATGGAGTGGAAACCGTTCGCTGACCTGCTGGTCCGCGCCACCTATGCGGATGTGTTCCGCGCACCCACCATTGGTGACCTCTACTCGCCCACGGTGCCCAGCGCCAGCACCTACACCGATCCCTGCAACGGTTACACCGGTGGCAATCCGACGGCCTGTGCAGGCGTCCCGACCGACGGCTCCTTCCGCCAGAGCAACAACCAGGTGACCTCGTTCCAGGTTGCCAACTCCGCGCTGGTGCCGGAAGAAGGCGACGTGTTCACCTATGGCTTTGTCTACAGTCCGAGCTGGCTGGAAGGCTTCAGCGTCACCGCCGACTACTGGCGCGTGAACCTGGACAAGTTCATCACCAACCTGCCCGAGAACGTACTGCTGAACCAGTGTTTCAACTTTGGTCGCTTCTGTGACACCTTCGTCCGCGACAGCGCGGGTGACGTTGCGCAGATGACCAACATCACCGGCAACTTCGGCACGTTGAAAACCGCAGGCATGGACCTCGGTTTCCGCTACGTCTTCCCGGAAGGCGCATGGGGCAAGTTCAGCTGGAACCTGGATACCACCTATCTGGCCCAGTACGACGTGCAGCTGCTGGCCGGTGACCCGAGCAGCAACGTCGGTGCCTTCCCGGGCATTCCGGAAAGCACCGGCCTTGCAGGCACCTTCGTCGACAACGCCTCGTCGGGTTTCGGCAACATGGCCCGCTGGCGCGCACTCAATGACCTGACCTGGTCGCGTGGCAACCTCAGCGCCAGCCTGACCACCCGCTACGTCCACCATGTGTACGAAGCGCCTGACGTGGCCGATGTCACCGAGCCGGGCTATGTCGCCAAGCGTCGGGTTCCGTCCTTCACCCAGACCGACCTGCAGATCGGCTACCGCTTCGAGGACCTGAAGAACAGCTCCATCCAGATCGGCGTGCGCAATCTTACTGACCGCCAGCCGCCGTTGATCTATTCTGGCTTCAACGCCTCGACGGATATGCGGACCTACGATGCAATCGGCCGTTTCTACTGGATGCGCTGGACTGCCCGTTTCTGAGTCTGGATCAGCAATACCGGCATCCGCTGCGGCTCCTGCCGCAGCGGATGTTGCTGGCAGCGATCTCCGGCACTACATCCGCACCTATGAGCACAGCCTGCCTGCGGAGATGTGCGGCAAGCTGATCGAGTCCTTCAACGCGCTCTCCCGATTCCAGCAACGGAATGGCCGCGGGGTACGCCCGGGCCTGGATGACAGCGCTTGGACCGAGCTGGACGTGAGCCGCCTGTCCGACGCGGGTTTCCTCAGCTACTTCCGGCAGCTGGTCAGCAACGCCCTGCGCCAGTACAACGCCGATGTCGGCCTGCCGATCGCGATACCTGACAGCCCCCTGCTCAGCCCGTTGATACTGAAGCGTTACCGTGCCGGCAGCGAGGAGAAATTCCAGACCCACTTCGACTCGATCAATGAGGTCTGCGACCGCTATCTGGTTTTCCTGTGGTACCTCAATGATGTGGAGACCGGCGGGGAAACCTGGTTCCCGGGCCTGCATACCGGTGTCGCTCCGCGCGCTGGCAGGCTGCTGATGTTCCCGCCGTACTGGCTGTATGCCCACCAGGGAAGGCCAGCACCGGAGCAGGACAAGTACATCCTGTCCACCTACCTGAGGTTCCCGCAGGCTCAGTCCAGCGTATAGCCATAGCGCGTGACCCATGGCGCGAGCATTGCGAGAATTTCTTCGTTGAAATGCGCGCGGTAGCTGCGCCACCTGCCAACCGCCCCTGAATTGAGCGGTTGCACCACCTGTGAATAGCTGGGCGTGTTTATCCGCCGGCTTCGCGACGCCGCGAGATTGTCGAAAGCGAACTGTTGTTGCTCCACCGACAAGGAAAGGAAACCCATCAACCTGGCCAGCTCTCCACTGACATCGCCAACCAGATCTTCGTAGCGCAGGGTATGAACGCGGGCAGGCGAGTAAGCGCGCTGCTCATGCCACCACTCCATTATCGCGACATACGTCCGCGCAGTGGATTCCAGGGTGGCGAACGCCTTGGCCCCGCCGTTGCTGCCAAAGGCCTGCATATAGCAACTGAGCACGCAGTCGCATGGGTGGCGCAACAACAGTATCCAGTCCGCCTTCGGAAACAGGCGCGCCACATAGGGCAGGCGCGTCATGGTCAAGGGATACTTGTCCACCAGCCGTCCCTGCGGCTGTAGATGGCGTTGCACTTCGTTCCAGTAGCGCCGTCTCAGCGCCAGGATTGAAGATGGCGCAAGCTCGCACAGCCCCTTGTCCAGATCATCACCTGGCCAGCCATCCGCAGCGCGCAACTGTTCGATTGCCACTTCCAATGCGGGACGCTCATCCAGCACATCCAACTGCGAATGCGCGTCCAGCATGCGCTCCAACAAGGTTGTTCCCGAACGCGGGAAGCCGACAAGGAAGGCGGGATCTTCGGGCAGTCCATCAACGCGCTCCTGCTGCCAGGTCGCCGCTGCTGCCCGCCGCAGCCGCTGCTGCAGCCAGTCCAGCACGCCAGGCAGCTGATGCCCGGACGAACGCTGCTGGAATGCAGCTTCCGCCGCCGTGTGTGCAGCCGACAGCGCCTGCATTGCCAGGTCAACCTGCCCAAGCCGGTCGTGGTTGCGGGCGAGCTCAAACCCCAGCTGCGCTCGCATTGCGGGCTCAAGCTGGCGTTGCAGTCCAGTTGCAAGGCAGGTGATTGCAGCATCCGATTGCTGTTGTCGGCGCAGGATGCGGGCGGCAGCGAGCGCATGCATTGCCGTGACCGCGCTTGCGCTGGTCGCAGCGATGCCCTTCAGTATGTTGTCGGCTTCATCGACACGATTCAGTCGCTCCAGCAGCAGCGAAAACTGCACGCGTGACTCCATGGCTTCCGGCGCCTCACGCAGGATCTGCCGGTAAACATCCTGTGCAGCAAGATCGTCGCCTGCCTGCGCCAGCAGCCACGCAAATGCCTGCCGTTGGCCCGGATCCAACGCATCCGAATTCATCCCGCGCAGACATTGGGAGAGTTCTTCAAACCGCTCCATCTCAGCAAGGCTCTGCGCATAGGCCAGGCGCACGTCGGCAGCTTCTGGCTCCTTGATCAATGCTGCCTGCAGTATCCGACTGGCCTCGCCAAACTGCGCCAAGCCGAGCAGCGACAAGCCATAACCCAACAGCCACGCCACATCTTCAGCGCCCAAGGCAGATGCACGGACGAACGCCGCTTCGGCAGCGGCGTGGTCGCCAGCCTCGAGGCAGACGTTGCCCAGGTTCATCCAGGCACCAGAGGACCCGGGCTGCAGCTCGGCAGCGCGCATGAACAGCTCCCGCGCTTCCGTGAGTTGTCCCTGCGCCGCCAAGGCCATCGCCAGCACTTCCATGCCCGGCGCGAAATCAGGGGCCCGGGCAAGCAGTTGGCGCATCCTCGTTTCGGCCAGATGCTGCTGCCCCTGTGCAAGATCCTCCAACGCCAGTACCAACTCGTCCTGCATCGAACCCCCGATGGTTACATCTGATCCAAACAGAGCCGCCGCGAAATCTTAATTTTTGGCAATCCAACTGCGAACCTGGGCAGGTCGCTCGCCGCTGTGGCCCAGCAGCATGGAACTGTTCGGAGACTTGGAAACACTCTCTTCTCTCTGCACAAGTCAGACCTTACTGAGCCCCAAATCAGCGGGCAAGCTGGTCCGCTCCGAACCTACCCGGCAATCGCCGGGTTCTTTTTTTTTGCGGCCGGGAAGACGGCCCATAAGCGCAATTCTGAAATATCCGTTCTCGTTGCCAGAACCCGGCTGCTCATGCGATGTTTTCGGCACAATCCAAGGTTGCAGCTGGCCAGCTTGGCGCTCCTACACGGTACGTATTTCGGCCTACTCGGAAAACGGAAGCGAAGTGAGAATCAAACATCACCGCCTTCATGGACCCCAGGTTCTGGACCTGTCCGGGCAGCCCGAGGGCAGCGTGCACGCCGTCGTTTGCCATGGCCGCGGCAGCCGCTTGTTGGTCCCCGCTGGCTGGATCAGTCTCACCCTGGTCCTGACCGGGCTGCTGGAAATCAACAACAGCGATGCGCCCTGGCAGCTCGCCGCCCATCACATCCAATTGTGGCTGGAAGGCGACCTTCGCCATACCAGCCGAAGCTACGCCTGGTGGATATGCATAGCGGCCCCAGCAGCGCTCTGGGAAAGCCTGCCAAGCGCGCCAACGATTGCATCGCACCTCATTCCCCGCGAGATCCGCTGTGACCGTGAACTGGGTCGCGCCGTCCTGCATATGGCACGTCCGCGCTTCTTCAACAGCAGCCGCGACACCACCGCCGTCATCGACGGAATGGCGGTAGTGCGCGACATCCTGCTGGAACGGCAGCAGTCATTGCAGGATCAACTGAGCCGCTGCAGCGGCCGCACTGCATTGCGGCGGCACCAGACAATGCTGCGCCTGCTACGGGTACAACACCTCATCCGCTGCAACATGGATGCCCGCCTGGACCTCCATCGTCTGGCCGAGATTGCGAACTACTCCCCGCCGCACCTGATCCGGGTCTATAGAGAGGTGTTCGACGAAACGCCATTCGAGTACGCCACGCGCATCCGCCTGCGCCGCGCCTGGGACCTGGTGTGCAACACCAACCTCTCCATTTGTGACATCTCCGATTCATTGGGTTTTGAAACCGAGAGCGCGTTCTGCCGGTCCTTCAAACAGACGTTCTGCTGCACTGCCAGCCAAGCCCGTCGGCACCACAGCGCCCTCCCGAAGGCCACGGACAACCCGCAGCACCCAAAGCTCAACCTGCGCACGGGCTGAGGTCTCAGGCAGCTTCGCCATCGGAGCGGATCCTTGCTGCCTGCGCACACCTGCAATTGGATCCATATCCGCCAGGCTGGCGCTTCTGCAGCCGTATTCACGAGCGTGATCCATTCATAGGCGAGCGATCGCGGCGGGCAATGCCCGCTACCTACGGATGGCACCGCGTATCTGCCACGCTACGCCAGCGGTGTAGCCCTGCGCCCGTCATTCGTCAGGATGCAAACACAATCACCTTCGCGCCGCGATTCAGCAGCGCTGGTACCCGGCTGGACATCTTTCCACTCGGACGGGTGAGGTGATCGGCATCCCCCTACGTCTGAACTGAGGAGAGCTTCACAAAAGCTCACGCGACGGCCGGAACGAATCCGGTGAATGCGCGCTTGGTCCCGCTCCACCACCACGCGCCCGTCGTCCGTTCACGCAGGCACTCTTGGGGGAAGTTGCGATGGGCATCAAACATCATCTGATTCAGGGTTCACAGTCACTCGATCTATCCACGCAGCGACCAGACTGCATCCATGCCATCAATGGTCGCGGCAAAGGTGGACGATTGGTCATTCCATCAGGATGGATAAGCGTCACACTGGTGCTGAAGGGCGCATTGGAACTGGGCAGTGGCGATCTGCCATGGCAGCTCGAAGCCCGGCAACTGCAACTCTGGGTCGACGGCAGCCTGCGCCACATCGGTCGCGAGCAAGGCTGGTGGCTGTGCGTCGCCGCACCCGCAGCACTCTGGCAGAAGCCGCCGAAGTCCACGGCGTCCATCATCAACGGATTGATTCCCCGCGAGGTCATCTGCGACAAGGAGCTCGCACGCGCGATAGTGCACCTGTGCCGCCCGCGCTGGTCCAGGCACACCTCCGCCAACAGCGACGCGGCGCATGAACTGGGCCTGCTGCGCGACGCGCTGATCGAGCGGCAGCACCCCTTGCAGAGCCAACTTGAGCGCTGCAGTGGCCGCACCGTCTTGCGCCGTCATCAGACGCTGCTGCGACTGCTGCGTGTGCAACACCTGATCCGCTGCACGGTCGAGACACGGCTGGACCTGATCAGCCTCGCAGCCGTGGCCAACTACTCCCCCACCCACCTGATCCGCATTTACCGCGACGTCTTTGGTGAAACACCCAGCGAGTACGCCGCAAGACTGCGTAACAAGCGTGCGCTGGACATGGTGTGCCACACCGACCTGTCGGTCTGTGAGATCGCCGAGTCATTGGGATTTGAAAGTGAAAGCGCGTTTTGCCGCGCGTTCAAGCACGCCTTCGGCTGCACCACCACCGCCGCCAGGCGTGGTCAGCAGGTGCAGGCCAGCGCACTGATCGCACCCAACCTGCAGCCTCCGCGCAATACCGTGGTTGCACCGCCCATGCAGCAATGGGCGGTGGCCTCCTGACCACCACCCTGCGGCATCAGTGCCCGCCGTCCAGCGCCTTGAGTTCACTGACCAGGGCGCTGGCCGCTTCGGCACCATCGCCGTACAACATGCGGGTGTTGTCCGCGTAGAACAGCGCGTTCTCGATCCCGGCAAAACCAGTACCTTTGCCGCGCTTGATGACGATGGTGTTCTTCGAATTGACCACATCCAGGATCGGCATGCCGTAGATCGGACTGGTCGGGTCGGTCTTGGCGACCGGGTTGACCACGTCGTTGGCACCGATCACCAATGACACGTCGGTGTTGGCGAACTCCGGGTTGATGTCGTCCATGTCGGCGATCAGGTCATACGGCACGCCGGCCTCGGCCAGCAGCACGTTCATATGACCGGGCATGCGCCCGGCCACCGGGTGGATCGCGAACTTCACCTTGACCCCGCGTTCGATCAAACGCTGCGCCAGCTCCCAGATCTTGTGCTGGGCCTGCGCCACCGCCATGCCGTAACCGGGCACGATCACCACGCGCTCGGCGAAGGCCATCATCGCCGCGACATCGGCTGCCTCGATGGGCTTCTGCGTGCCGCTGATTTCCGCGCCCTGGCCGCCGCCACCGAAGTTGGAGAACAACACACCGCTGATCGGACGGTTCATCGCCTTGGCCATCAAGCGGGTCAGCAGGATGCCGGCCGCACCAACCATCATGCCGGCGATAATCAATGCCTCGTTGCCGAGCACGTAACCTTCAAACGCCACAGCAAGGCCGGTGAACGCGTTGTACAGCGAAATCACCACCGGCATGTCGGCACCGCCAATCGGCAGCGTCATCAGCACGCCCAGCGCCAAGGCGACCACGAAGAAGCTGATGATCGCCACCGGCTGCAGGCTGATTGCCGCCCATGCACCCAGCACCACCATCGCGACAGCGACCAGCAGATTGAAAACCTGCTGCCCCGGGAAGGTGACGCGCTTGTCCAAGCGACCATCAAGCTTTGCCCAGGCAATGATCGAACCGGACAGCGATACCGCACCGATCGCCGAACCAATCACCGCCAGCGCCAGCACCGTATTGGACGGCAACCGCGCCGACAGATCGGCGATGGCCTGCGCGCTCCAATGGCTGGTGTCGCGGTTGGCCAGCTCGGAAAAGCGCAGCAGCTCCACCGCACCAATCGCCGCCGCCGAACCACCACCCATGCCGTTGTAAAGCGCGACCATCTGCGGCATGTCGGTGATGGCCACTTTCTTCGCCGATACCCAGGCCAAGCCGGTACCCAGCACCAGGGCAACCGCGATCAGCGCGAGGTTATGCAGGCCAGGCAGGAAGAACGTCGCTGCAGTCGCGATCAACATGCCCGCGCCAGCCCATTGGATGCCACTGCGAGCGGTCTTGGGCGAGGCCATGCGCTGCAGGCCGAGCAGGAACAGCGTCGCGGCAACCAGGTAACTCGTATTGACCAGGATCGATATGCTCATGCATCGGCCTCCAGAGCCGTGTCGGAGTGGCAAGCAGCCTGCTTGTCGAGGCGATGGTGCTCGCGCATTTCAATGGCGGTCTTGAGCAGGCCGATCATGCCCAGCCCGAATGCCACCATGCCCAGCGCCAGTTGCGACAAGGCCGTGGTCGGCGCCAGTGCGGCGCCCAGCAATCCCAGCACGATCGGCAGCAGTGCCTGCGCGCTGAGCAGCCACAGCATCAGGCCGCCCTTGCGCGGGTCCTGCCAGACTTTCTTCGACATGTTGTTCTGGGTCTTGGACGGGTCCTGCAGCGAGGACATGCCCACGCCCACACCCGCATACAGCAGTGCGCTGTTGTAGGCATCAAGCGCGCCCTCCATGCCATTGAACAGCGGCCGTGCCGCATAGGCGAAAGCGACCAGCAACGCCGGATACTGCAGGTAGCTGAGCCACTGGAAAACCTGCCGCGCGCCGATGGAGGAACCGCCCGCAATACCAGTGGATGAACTCACTTGTCCTTCCCTTCCGGCTTCTTCGAGCTCTTGAACATGTCCAGCATGCGCTCGGTCACCACATAACCGCCGGCCGCATTGCCTGCGCCCAGGGCCACGGCGATGAAGCCGATGACCTTCTCCAGCGTGGTATCGGCATGACCGAGCACCACCATCGCACCGATCAACACGATGCCGTGGATGAAGTTGGAACCGGACATCAACGGTGTGTGCAGGATCACCGGCACCCGCGAGATGATCACGTGGCCGGCAATCGCTGCCAGCATGAAGATGTACAACGCTACGAACCCGTCGCTCATTGCTTGGTCTCTCCGAGGCTGGAAGCGCCTGTCCGGCATCATAACCATCTGGCCGAAGCCGGCGCGACCGTTGCGTTGTCAACCGATTCCGCACCCGCGCGTTATCACTCCCAGAGACCACGACCGGGACGCTACCCTGTGCTGGTGACCAGCCCACCCTTGATGCCGCCTGTTGCTGTACCCGCCTCGCTGGACGCGTTCCTGGCGGGCATCGGGCCGCGCGCGTTCCGTTTCGCCGAGGCCGGCCTGCGCCAGCGCGACGATGCCTTGGACGCGGTACAGGACGCCATGGAGCGCATGCTGGGCTACCGCGAGCGGCCTGCGGAGGAATGGACAGCCTTGTTCTGGAGCATCCTGCGCCGGCGCATCATCGACCTGCAGCGCCGCCGCAGCTTCCGCCTGAAGTTCTGGGTACCCCAGGAAGACCACGACCAGGACAGCACCATCGACTGGGCCGACGAAGCACCGGGGCCTGCGCAGACCCATGAACAACAGCGCGAGTACGCGCTGCTGGTGCAGGCCCTGCGGCAGCTGCCGGCCCGGCAGCGTGAAGCCTTCAGCCTGCGCGTGCTGCAGGAACTGGACGTGGCCACCACCGCCAAGGCCATGGGCTGTTCTGAAGGCTCGGTAAAAACCCACCTGTCGCGCGCGCGCGACGCATTGCAGAAACAACTGGAGGCCACGCGGTGAACCGCCTGCCCACACATCCCGAAGCATTCGACCATCAGGCCCGGCAGCTGCAGCGGCAGGCCGATGCCGCGCTGTCTCCTGCCACCCTGGCGCGGCTGCGGCAGGCCCGGCAGCAGGCCAGCCCGGCGAGCACGCCATCGGTATGGCGTCGCCATCGCTGGTGGCTGGCGACCGCCTGCTCGGCGCTGCTGGCCGTGCCGGTGGCAATGCAGTTCAATCACAGCGCGCAGCCACCTGCCGCGCCCCTGATCGCCAGCCAGAACGTTGACGCCGACGCTGACGACAGCTTGCTGTTCGACGAAAGCCCGGAGCTGTACCTGTGGCTGGGCTCCGACAATCTGGCGATGGAATGACGACGATGAAGACCTTGCTGCCCTACCTGCTACTGCCGTTGCTGCTGATCTGTGCCAGCGTCCCTGCTGTCGCCCAGCAGCAGTTGCCCGAATGGGACCAGCTGACCCCTGCCCAGCGCGAGACCCTGATCGCACCGGTGCGGGATCGCTGGAACAGCTCCTCCCCCGATCGTCGCCAGCGCAACTATGAGCATGCCCGCAGCTGGCAGCAGATGACCCCGGCGCAGCGCGAGCAGGCCCGGCGCGGCATGCACCGTTTCGAGAACATGTCGCCCGACCAGCGCCGCGACGCGCAGGCGCTGTTCGACAAGATGCGCGGCATGGACAAGGACCAGCGCCAGCAGCTGCGCGAGCAATGGAACAGGATGAGCCCGGAGCAACGCCGGCAATGGGTGCAGGCCAACCCGCCAGCGGCACGTCCCCCGCGCTGATCCTGAGCTGTAGTGCCGAGCCATGCTCGGCAGGGGCTTTCCCAGCGAAAAGCTCCCCTCACCCCAACCCCTCTCCCGTATACGGGAGAGGGGCTAAAGCCGGGGCCGATCCAGCCCTGTAGTGCCGAGCCATGCTCGGCAGGGGCTTTCCCAGCGAAAAGCTCCCCTCACCCCACCCCCTCTCCCGCATGCGGGAGAGGGACTGAAGCCAGTGCCCATCCAGCCCTGTAGTGCCGAGCCATGCTCGGCAGGGGCTTTCCCAGCCAAAAGCTCCCCTCACCCCAACCCCTCTCCCGCATACGGGAGAGGGGCTAAAGCCGGGGCCGATCCAACCCTGTAGTGCCGAGCCATGCTCGGCAGGGGCTTTCCCAGCGAAAAGCTGCCCTCTCCCCAACCCCTCTCCCGCATGCGGGAGAGGGGCTGATGCCAAAGCCGATCCAGCCCTGTAGTGCCGAGCCATGCTCGGCAGGGGCTTTCCCAGCGAAAAGCTGCCCTCACCCCAACCCCTCTCCCGCATGCGGGAGAGGGGCTAAAGCCGGGGCCGATCCAACCCTGTAGTGCCGAGCCATGCTCGGCAGGGGCTTTGCCAGCTAAAAGCCGCCCTCACCCCAACCCCTCTCCCGCATGCGGGAGAGGGGCTAAAGCCGGGGCCAATCCAGCACTGTAGTGCCGAGCCATGCTCGGCAGGGGCTTTCCAGGCAATACCAGCACCCTTGTGGGAGCGGCGTAAGCCGCGCAGCTGACGTCAATGAAACTACGGACAAGCCTGCATCCCGACGGATGATCGGCTTCGCAGCTTATGCCGCTCCTACAAGATGGTTTCCAGGTAGAGCCCCTGCCGAGCATGGCTCGGCACTACCGATGACGGTCAGACCGGCGGAATCTCGCCGCCAGCGGGGCGTTGCGGCCACACCGTCTTGGCCAGCAATTCATCATTCCAGTCGAACGACAACTTGCCGTCCTTCAGGAACAAGGCCACGAAGTTGTAGACGTTACGCGCAAACATCTCGCTGGCATGCACCGCGCCCATGCTGGCCAGGTTGAGCGGACCAGCAACCGTCACACCACCAACCTCGATGCTCTGGCCCGGCTGGGTAGCTTCGCAATTGCCGCCGGTTTCAGCCGCCAGATCGACGATCACGCTGCCCGGGCGCATGCCCGCCACCATCGCCGCGGTGACGATTTTCGGCGCCGGACGCCCCGGCACGGCCGCAGTGCAGACCACTACGTCCACGCCTTTCAGGTGCTCGGCCAAGCGTCGCTGCTGTTCAGCGCGCTCGTCATCGGTCAGCTGCCGGGCGTAACCACCTTCACCGGCCGCGCTGACGCCCAGGTCCAGGAACTTGCCACCCAGCGACTCAATCTGCTCACGGGTTTCCGGGCGCACATCGAAGCCCTCGACCGCTGCACCCAACCGCTTGGCCGTGGCAACCGCCTGCAGGCCTGCAACGCCAGCGCCAACGATCAATACCTTGGACGGGCGGATGGTGCCGGCGGCGGTGGTCAGCATCGGGAAGAAGCGCGGCGCCAGCTGTGCGGCGATCAGGGTCGCCTTGTAACCAGCCATGCCGGCCTGCGAGCTGAGCACATCCATCGCCTGCGCACGGGTGGTACGCGGCAATCGTTCCAACGGAAAGGTTTGCAGTTGCCGCGCTTGCAGCGCAGCCGCGCGAGCAGGGTCGGCTTCAGGCTGCACGCCGCCCACCAGCACCGCACCCGCCTTCAGGCGGGTAATGCTGGACAAGGATGGCGCCTGTACGCACAACACCAGGTCCGCGCCTTCCAACGCGTCACCCAGCTGTGCACCTGCATCCACATAGGCCTGGTCGGGGAAGCCCGCGGCCGTACCGGCGCCAGCCTGCAGGTGTACCTGCGCGCCGGCTGAAACAAGCTTCTTCACCGTTTCCGGCGTGGCGGCAACGCGTCGCTCGCCCTCAGCGGTTTCCTTCAATACCAAGACATCTACGGCCATTCCAGTCCTCGATGCGCAGCGGATCAACCGCCGGATCGTAGCAAAGCCGATGCCCTGTGCGGCAGGCCCTGGCCTGCCGGTTTGCGGTCAGTGCGCCGCGCCCTGCGGCTCAAGGCGATCAATCACGCCTTGCATGGCGCTGTCGAAGGCGCCGTCATCCACATGCGGACGCAGTCGTTCCAGGCGCACCATCACCGCCAGTTCTTCCGGCGAGGCCACGCAGAAGCGGATGCCGCGGCGGTTGACGAACAGCAGGCGCGAGGAGATCGGGCTCACCCACGACAACTTGCCGGCCTGCATCTTGCCGTCCTTGTCGATGAAATCCAGCCAGGTGCCAATCTCCATCCGCCGAAAACGCTCGGCATCGGTGTCGTCGAAGTCTTCGGCCTTGGTCGCACTGCCAAACTCGATGGCCGGCGTTTCCGGCGCTGGTGGCGTGGGCAGGGCAACCGGTGGCAGCTCCGGCAACGCACGCTCGAGCTCCGGGCGCAACTCGGCGACGGACTGCAAGGTGTCATGCAAGGCATCGATCGCGGTGGTGCCGCCGTCGCCATGCAGGCCAACACTGGCAAAGACCTTGCGCAGGCCCGGCTGGCAGGACTGCAACCACGGTTTGCCAACGATATGACGGCGCGCCTCGGCCACTTCCTCCAGCACATCGTCTGCCAGTTTGAGCGCCTCGCTCACACCCTCGCCTTCCTCGCCTTCGCGCAACAGGGTGAGGGTGAGATGGTGGTTCCAGGGCTGGCGAAGGAAGTCTTCGATGGCCTTGGGCAGCGCGGTATCGGCAACACGCTTGTCCAGTTCGGCGCTGGCACGATTGCGTGCAACCTCGAGCTTTTCCTGCCCGCGCTGGGTTTCTGCGGCACGCCGTTCGGTGATCTCAACCCGGCGCCGATGCTGGGCCAGGAACTCGCGGAACTCTTCTTCCAACGTCAGGAAGATCGCCAGGTTCTCGTTGAACTCGGCGGTCAGCCGCTCAATGATTTCTTCGACCTTGCCCATCAGCGCGCGCTCAGCCTGGCTTTCACCGGCATTGCCCTCGCAGGCCTCGGCCAGCGAATTGAGCAGCTTGCGTGCCGGATGGGTCTTCTGCACGAACATGCGCCGGTCGAGCATGGCAACCTTGACGAAGGGCACCACCAGCCGGCCGATCAACTCGCGCGAGCGGCCCTCAAGGTCCCGCTCGTCCAGCATCACGTCAAACAGCATGCCGACCAGGTCGATCGCATCCTCGTCCTGCGGGTCCAGGTGCGCCTGCTGCGGGTCCACACCGAGGCGGGTGGCGCCGGACAGCACTTCACTCTTGAGCCGCTGCGCCAGCGATTCGCCATCCTCACCCACCGCCGCACGCAGGGTTGCGCTGGGCGTGGCCTGCAGCAGCGACAACACCGACATCATCTCGCGCTGGTTCAGGGAGCGCTGATGGCCGGTGCCGGCCTGCCCCGCGTCCGCTGAAGATGCCGAGGTGCCTTCACGGGTCTGCCGGCTTTGTGCCAGCAGCTCGTGCAGGGCTTCCAGCACCATGTTCTGTGGATTGCCATAAGCCTGCTCGGCTTCGAAGCCCGCCGCTGCCTGCGCGGCAGCCTGGCCGGCCATGCTGCCGCGGCGCTGGCTCCAGCGCTCGGAAAAGCGCCGCGCCCACATTGGCGCATGACCCGGGTCAAACCCTTCCTCTTCTTCCTGTGCAGCCTGCTCCATCTGTTCGGCAGGCGTGCGCTGCGGTGCGGAGCGACGTGGTGCAGCGATCTCGGGAGCCGCACCGGCCTGCGCCAGTCGCTCGTCCACTGCCTGGTAGAGCTTGCCGATACCGGCCGCAAACTCACGCTCGCACAGCTTGAACAGCACCAGCCGCACTTCTGCGGCCAGGTCGCAGGTATAGAACGCCTCATGCACGGCAACACCAATGTGTTCCGGCCCAATCGGGTTGGTATCGGCATCCAGCGCGGCCACCCCGGCCACCCAGGCCAGGCGGTGATCGATGCGCAGCAATACCTGCTTCCAGTCGCGCAGCAGCACGGTCGCAAAATTGCGCACGGCCAGGCGTGACTCAAGAATGTGTTCGGGCACCAGGCTCAGGCCGCCGTCACTCTGCCCGGCCAGTACGGTTTCCGCCGACTGCGGTGTGCCCGCTTCCAGCGCGGCCCAGGCCTGCTGCAGGTGCGAGTCGAAGCGGCGCGAGATCTCATCGCGACGGCGGCGCAGCTCGCGCATGCCGTCCAGGAATGCCAGCTGCGACGGGCCCGCCGTCTCCGCACGGTCGAACAAGGCATCGTCAAACCCCGCCAGCACCTTGGCGAAAGCCTGTGACAGCACAGGCAGGGCAGCCTCGCGGGCCACGCCAAGCAGGTTCTGGTTACGACCGGGCTGACCGGCGGGATGCGGACTGGACATCATGCGCAAAGGCTCCACACCCATACAGGCGCTGATCTTCTTGTAAACGATTGAGGAAATGCAGACGCGGCCCCTGAATCCGCACGCGCATGGTAGGCGGAGAAGATGAACAGGGTCAGTGATGCAGTACGCACTTCCTACCTCATGAGCCCTTCCCCGCATTACCAGCAATGCTAAGCGTGTCGGCGATTATTAGCGACCCGTAGCTCGTTCAGGGCACACGACACAGCGCACAAAACTGACCCTGATCTACACTAAACGGCCGGTACATGGGCGGCGTCTATAATCATTGGCCACCTCAGCCCCTGTGAACCATGTCCGACAACTGCTTCCTGCAAGCGCTGGATCAGCGCCATTCGGTGCCCTCTCTGCAACTGGGCGAGCCAGCGCCGGACCACGCCACGCAGCTGCGCATGCTGCAATCGGCCGTCCGGGTACCGGATCACGGCAAGATGGTGCCTTTCCGCTTCCTGCGCCTGCAGGGCGACGCCCGCCACGCCCTGGGTGAGTTCCTGGCCCAGCGCAGCCGCCAACGCGACCCCAATGCATCTGACGCGGCGGTCGAGAAGGACCGCAAACGCTTCTCGCATGCGCCGCTGATCATCACCGTGATCGCCCGCCTGCAGGACAACCCCAAGGTGCCCATGCAGGAACAACTGCTCACCGCCGGCTGCGCCTGCTTCGCGCTGCTGCAGGCCGCACAGGGCGTGGGCTTCGGCGCGCAGTGGCTGACCGCGTGGATGAGCAGCGACCCCGAAGTCGCCCGCCACCTGGGCCTAGCCAGCAACGAACAGATCGTCGGCTTCATCCATATCGGCACCCCGAAGATCGCCGTCCCCGACCGCGAGCGCCCCGATCCGGCCGCGCTGCTGCAGGACTGGCAGCCGTGACGGCTGCCAATACCCCGCTGCAGCCGCTTTACCTGATCGACGCCAGTTTGTATGTTTTCCGCGCCTGGCACTCGATCCCCGACGAGTTCCAGGATGCACAGGGATGGCCGGTGAACGCAGTTCACGGTTTTGCCCGCTTCCTGCTCGACCTGCTGGAGCGCGAGCGCCCGCAGCACATCGCGGTGGCTTTCGACGAAGCGCTGGACAGCTGTTTCCGCCACGCGCTGTATCCGGCCTACAAGGCCAACCGTGATCCGGCCCCGGAGGAACTGCGCCGCCAGTTCGCCCATTGCAAGGCGCTGTGCGCCGCCTTGGGCCTGGAAGTACTGGCCGACCGCGAATACGAGGCTGACGACCTGATCGGCAGCGCCCTGCATGCCAGCCGCGGCCGCCTGCGCGGGGTCATCGTCTCGGCCGACAAGGACTTGTCGCAGCTGCTGCTGGAACACGACGAACAATGGGACTACGCCCGCAACCAGCGCTGGGGCGCGGACGGGGTGAAGGCACGGCAAGGCGTGCACGCCCACCAGGTCGCCGACTACCTTGCGTTGAGCGGCGATGCAGTGGACAACATCCCCGGCGTCTCCGGCATCGGCGCCAAATCGGCGGCGGTGCTGCTGGCCCATTTCGGCACGATGGATGCCCTGCTCGAACGCATCGACGAAGTGCCGTTCCTGCGCCTACGCGGTGCCGCCACCATGGCGGTGCGGTTGCGTGAGCAACGCGAGCAGGCACTCCTGTTCCGTCAGCTGACCACGGTTGCCTTGAACGCACCGTTGCACAACGCCGCCGGCGGCTTCGTGCGCGCCAATGGCGACGGCGACATGCTCGGCGGCTTGTGCGAGGCGCTTCGGTTTGGCCCGATGACCCGGCGCCGGCTGATGACTGCGGCCGGCCTGCAATCCCCTTCCACTCCAGCCAACGAGTTCGCATGAGCCAGAACACTGCTGAACCCCGCGTCGTCTACGAAGGCAAATACCAGCGCATGCTGGTGCGCGGCACCTGGGAGTACAGCGAGCGCACCCATGCCGGCGGGCTGGCTGCGATCATCATCGCAGTCACCCCCGATGATGAAGTGCTGTTCGTCGAGCAGTTCCGCGTGCCGCTGCAGGCGCGCACCATCGAGATGCCGGCCGGGCTGGTTGGCGATATCGATGCCGGTGAATCCATCGAGGTTTCAGCCGTGCGCGAGCTGGAAGAGGAAACCGGCTGGACCGCCGACCAGGCCGAAGTGTTGATGATCGGCCCAACTTCCTCCGGCGCCAGCAGCGAGAAGATCGCCTTCGTGCGTGCCACCGGCCTGCGCAAGGTCGGCGACGGCGGCGGCGATGCCAGTGAAGACATCACCGTGCACAGCATCCCTCGCCAACGCGCTGCAGCCTGGCTGGTGGAGAAAATGGGTGAAGGCTACGAGCTGGACGCGAAGTTGTGGGCCGGCCTGTGGATGATCGAACACCATCTGGATGGGCGTCTGCGTGGCTGACTCAGGCTTGCAAGGCGTCGCCCCACTGCTCGGCGCCGATGATCCAGCGGTTTACACCGTGCACAACCCGCACGGCGTGTCCCCGTTCCTGCTGCTGGCCGATCATGCCGGCCAGCGCGTGCCGCAGGCGCTGCAGGACCTGGGCTTGCCGCAGGCCGAACTGGACCGCCACATCGGCTGGGACATCGGCATCGCCGGCACCACCCGCGCCCTGGCCGAGCGCCTGGACGCCTGGGCCATCGAACAGACCTATTCGCGGCTGCTGATCGACTGCAACCGGCCGCTGGTGTCGCCAACGCTGATTCCTGAAGTCAGCGACGGCACCGCTGTTCCCGGCAATCGCGGCCTTGATCCACAGCAACGCCAGCAGCGCATTGATGCAATCCACGCGCCCTACCATGCACGCATCGACGCCGAGCTGGACCGTCGCCGCGATGCGGCTGTGCCGACGCTGCTGGTGATGATGCACAGCTTCACCCCGGCGATGGCCGGCGTGGAACGTCCATGGCATGCAGGCGTGCTGTATCACCAGGACACGCGCTTCGCGCACGCGCTGCTGCAGGCCTTGCGCGAGGAAGGCGACCTGGTGGTCGGCGACAATCAGCCGTATTCGGTGAACAGCAGCAGCGACTATGCGGTACCGGTGCATGGCGAAGCCCGCGGCCTGGTGCATGTGGAACTGGAGATCCGCCAGGACCTGATCGCCGGTGTGGCGGGGCAGCAGGCCTGGGCAGAGCGACTGGAGCGGATATTCCGCAATCTGCAACCGATGTTGCTCGCCCTGCAGGAACCGCGCAGCGCCGTGCTGTAGGAGCGGCGTAAGCCGCGAAGCTGATGGCATGTCGGACGTTGCGTTTGTAGAACCCCTGCCGAGCATGGCTCGGCACTACAGGTGCTGACGCTTTTGTGGGAGCGGCATAAGCCGCGAAGCTGATGGCGTATCGGATGTTGCGCTTGCAGGGCCCCTGCCGAGCATGGCTCGGCACTACAGGTGCTGACGCTTTTGTGGGAGCGGCGTAAGCCGCGAAGCTGATGGCGTATCGGATGTTGCGCTTGCAGGGCCCCTGCCGAGCATGGCTCGGCACTACAGGTGCTGACGCTTTTGTGGGAGCGGCGTAAG
>NZ_JBRREC010000080.1:0-24874 GCF_056760015.1 Stenotrophomonas sp. STEN029
CGCGCGCGGGCGCGCCCAGCCCCCCGGCCCCCCCCGCGCCCCCCCCCCCCCCCCCAACGGGGGGTGGTTTTTTTTCGGGCGGCCGCGGCCGCCCCGCAAGCCGATGACCTGTCCGATGCATCGTTGGCAAGGTCCCTGCCGAGCATGGCTCGGCACTACAGGGGCTCAACGAACGATTGCACCAACAGCCCTGTTTTCGGCATGCTCAGGCCATGACATCTCCTTCACGCTCGATCCACGTCGTGGCCGCCGTCATCACCGACGCGCGCGGTCGCATCCTGCTCAACCGGCGCACCGGCGACAGCGACATGGCCGGGCTCTGGGAGTTTCCCGGCGGCAAGCGCGAGCCCGGCGAGACCTCGGAGCAGGCGCTGGTACGGGAGCTGCGCGAGGAACTCGGCATCGAGGCCGAGATCGGCGAGTGGGTGATGGATGTGCCGCAGATCTATCCAGACAAGCGCCTGCGCCTGGAAGTACGCCGCGTGTGCCAGTGGAAAGGCACGGCGCGTGGCCGCGAAGGCCAGGCCATCACCTGGGTGACCCCGGACAAGCTGTCGCGCTACTCCATGCCGCCAGCCGACCTGCCGGTGGTGGCGGCATTGCGCCAGCCCAGCCATTACCTGGTCACGCCGGAACCGACTGAGGGTGAGGACGCCTGGCTGGCGTCGATCGAGGCCGCCATCTCTGGTGGCATCCGCCGCATCCAGCTGCGCACGCCGATGGCAGCGCAGCGCCAAGCCTTGGCCCGAACCGTGGTGGAGCGCTTTGGCAGGCAGGTGGAAGTGTTGATCAACCGTGATATCGAGCTGGCCAGTGAGCTGGGCGTTGGCGTGCATCTGGGCAGCGAGCAGCTAGTGCAGCTGCAGGCACGGCCACTGCCCGAATCAACGCTGGTGGCCGCGTCCTGCCACGATCTTGTGCAGTTGCAGGCGGCACAGCAGCTGGGCTGCGACTTCGCGGTGCTAGGGCCGGTGCAGGCAACGGCCAGCCATCCCGAGGCCGCCGGCCTGGGTTGGGACGCCTTCGTCGAACTGCGTGAGCGGGTCTCACTGCCGATCTATGCCATTGGCGGCATGGGTGCTGGCGATGTCGAAACCGCGCGTCGCCATGGTGCCTTGGGTGTCGCCGCGATTCGCGCGTTGTGGCCGCAGGCCTGAGCCGCTGGCGGCGTTGGCTGGCGCTTACAGGGTGATCCAGAAGCAGTTGTATTGGCGACGCAGGTGCAGGATGGTCCGCGTTGGCGTGGCGCTGCGCGGCAGGGTCTGCTCAAGGCGCAAGGCGATTGGGCGACGTGGGCCGCTGCTGGCATTGCTGATCGGCTGTACATCCGGATAGCCACTGCTGTCGGCCGCCTGGGCAGGATCGACCGGGGTGCCGTCGGTATAGGTGAATGGCTCGGGCGGCGCGGGGACATAGGCTGGCTCCTCCGGAAACACCGGCGCGATGTCGATCAGCGGCCGTTGCACGATCTCATCCAGCCTGTCCATGACCCGGGTCGCGGCGGCATTGGAAAGCCCGGTCCACAGATAGATGCCCGACAGACGATTGGGATCGCGCGCGTCGGCAGCCGATTGGATCTGCGCTACCACTTCGCTGAGACGACGTGCGCAGCTGTCGCGGTACAAGCCACTGCTGCCAACCGCGCGTGGATTCGGCAGCAGGCGGGCACGCGCGCCCATCACCTCGCAGGGCTTGTCACCGTAGACGGTTTGTCCCTGCGCATTGGTGCAGCGGTTGATCTGCTGCGCGCGCGCATTGAATGCCGGCAGGGCGGAGCAGGTGAGCAGCAGGAGCAACAGCAGGCGCATCGGCCAAGGGTAGCGGCTGGCTGTGCACGCAGGAAGTGATGACGGTTCAGTTGTTGCCGATGCGTTCCAGCACGGCATTGGTCGGCTTGGCCAGGTTGAGCGTGTAGAAATGCAGTGACGGTGCGCCGCCGGCGATCAGGCGCTCACACAGCCCGGCAACCACGTCGGCGCCGAAGCTGCGTACCGATTCGGCATCGTCGCCATAGGCCTGCATGCGCTTGCTGATCCAGCGCGGAATCTCCGCGCCGCATTGTTCGGAGAAACGGCGCAGCTGGCTGAAGTTGGAGATCGGCATGACGCCTGGAATGATCGGCACGTCCACGCCCAGCTTGCGTGCGGCATCGACGAAATGGAAGTAGGCGTCGGGGTTGTAGAAATACTGGGTGATGGCGGCATCGGCGCCGGCATCGATCTTGGTCTTGAAATGGCGCAGATCGGTGAGTGCGTCGCTGGCTTGCGGGTGGGTTTCCGGATAGGCGCCGACCTCGATGCGGAAGGCATCGCCGTGCTCGGCACGGATGAAGGCGATCAGCTCGGAGGCGTAGCGCAGGTCGCCGGGGAAGCCCATGCCCGAGGGCAGGTCGCCGCGCAGGGCGACGATGCGCTTCACCCCGATGGCGCGGTAGAGCTTGAGCAGCTCGCGGATCTCCTCGCGGGTGCCGCCGACGCAGGACAGGTGCGGTGCCGCCTGCAGGCCGTGGTGCTGGTTGAGGTGACGCACGGTCTCGGAGGTATAGCTCAAGGTCGAGCCACCGGCACCGAAGGTGCACGACACGTACTCTGGCGCGTGGCCCTTGAGCTTGGCGGCGGTGCGGTCCAACTGGGCGCGCTGGTCATCGGTCTTGGGTGGGTAGAACTCGAAGCTGAGCGCGGTCATCGGAAGCGGCCGGGTCTGACGGGATGCTGGTAATTATATCTCTCCATCAAGATGGATGTGCAATGGTTTCAGCCGAGACCGCAGCAGGGCGGAGCAATCTCAGTGAGGGCGGAGCAATCTCAGTGGGCGTGGTGGGCCGGACGCTGTGGCAGCAGGGCGATGCAGGCGACGATGGCAAGCAGCAGAACGACGGTGGCGGTATAGCGGCTCAGGGCCAGGCCGCCGTGATCCAAGGGCTTGTCAAGGAAGTCGCCGACCACCGCGCCCAGCGGCCGGGTCAGGACGAAGGCCGCCCAGAACAGGGCGGTGCGGGACACGTGGCTGCAGAAGTACAGCACTGCAACCACCGCCAGCAGGCCGCCGAACAGGGCGATGCCGCCGGTATAGCCCAGGCCCTGGGTGTCCGCCGCCCAGTCGCCCAGCGCCGTGCCCAGCGTCTGCGAGAAGGTAATGGTCAGCCAATAGAACAGCTCGCTGCGCGGCGAATTGATCTGGGTGACCGAGATGCTGCCGGTACTGCGATGCCAGGCGAACAGGGTGCCCAACAGCAAGGCCAGCAGCAGCGTGGTGCCGCCGGTATAGCCGATGCCCAGCGAACGATCAACGTAGTCGGCCAGGGTGGTGCCGACCGTGGTGCTGGCGATGATGGCGAACCAATAGACCCAAGGCCGGAAGTTGGGCGAGCGGATCTGTGCGAACACTGCGATGGCGAAGACCGTGGCAAACAGCGCTGTACCGATCAGGTAGCCGAGGTTCATCGACATGGTGACGGCATCCCCACCGACTTCGCCCAAGGTGGTGGCGAGGATCTTGATGATCCAGAAGCCGAGGGTGATGGCGGGGACTTTGCTGAGTGAATCGCTGAGTGAATCGGTAGGCGACATGGCGGCGATCTGCGCGGGAGTGTTGTCACTGTCGGTTGGCTGCTGTCGGAGTTGCGTCGTAGATTTGTGTGCGATGAGGGCGATGTTCGTTGGAAACTCGCGCCGCTCCTGCAGTGCCAGCGGGAGGCTTCCTGCCGAGCATGGCTCGGCACTACGCCCCCTCCCTTTGCCGCAGGCAAGGGGAGGGTTGGGGAGGGGTGCTTTTGCTGCTAGGTGTTGCTCTTGGCTTTTGACCTCCGGCACTTCGCTTGAGCGCAGAATCAGAAGCACCAAGCCAGAACCGTTTGAAGGTTGAGCCTCCTGCGCAGAGCACCCCTCCCCAACCCTCCCCTGCGCCCTCGGCGCAAGGGAGGGGGCAAGGCATTTGCCGCTTTCGGCATCTCAGTGAACGGAAACGATCCTCCGGCTATGCCGGTTCTGGCAGCAACACCCAACCAGCAAAAACGACGCTCGGCTTAACGTTCGGTTTGCGATGATCCAACGCCAGCGCCACTCCGGCGCCGCCTCAACTGGAAAGCCAGCATGACCGCATCCAGCGCCATCCGCCGCGACGTCGGCCCCATTGCCCTGATGCTTACCGGCCTGGGCTCGATCATCGGCTCGGGTTGGCTGTTCGGCGCCTGGCGCGCCGCCGGCCTGGCCGGCCCCGGCGCGATCTGGGCGTGGGTCCTGGGTGCAGCCATCATCCTCACCATCGCCCTTACCTATGCCGAGCTGGGTGCGATGTTCCCCGAATCCGGCGGCATGGTGCGCTACAGCCATTACTCGCATGGTTCGCTGGTTGGCTTCATTGCCGCCTGGGCCAACTGGATCGCCATCGTCTCGGTGATCCCGGTCGAGGCTGAAGCCTCGGTGCAGTACATGGCGTCGTGGCCTTGGCAGTGGGCGCAGGACATGTACGTGCAGCAGCCCGGTGGAATGGGCGAGCTCAGCCATGCCGGCCTGTTGATCGCAGCGGTGCTGGTGGTCGTCTATTTCCTGATCAATTTCTGGAGCGTGAAGCTGTTCGCGCACTCCAACAGCGCCATCACCCTGTTCAAGCTGGTCGTGCCGACGCTGACCGGTGTGGCCTTGATCGCCAGTGGCTTCCACTCCGAAAACTTCTCGGTTGGATTGAAAGGGCCGGGCACACCGATCCTGGATTTCTCCGCCATCCTCACCGCGATTGCCACCGCTGGCATCGTTTTCAGCTTCAATGGGTTCCAGAGCCCGGTGAATCTGGCCGGTGAGGCGCGCAACCCCGGTCGCAGCATTCCGTTCGCGGTAGTCGGCTCGATCCTGCTGGCGGCAGTGATCTATGTACTGCTTCAGGTGGCCTACATCGGCGCGGTGCCGAGCCAGATGCTGGCCGAGCACGGCTGGCATGGCATCGACTTCCGTTCGCCTTTCGCGCAGTTGGCCCTGATCCTCAACCTGCACTGGTTGGCGATGCTGTTGTACGTCGATGCCTTCGTCAGCCCCAGCGGTACCGGCATGACCTATACCGCAACAACTGCGCGCATGATCTACGGCATGCAGCAGAACGGCACCGCACCCACGGTGCTGGGCAATATCCATCCGCGCTGGGGCGTGCCACGCCCGGCGATGTGGTTGAACCTGGCGGTGTCGTTCCTGTTCCTGTTCTTCTTCCGTGGCTGGGGCACGCTGGCGGCGGTGATCTCGGTGGCCACCGTCATTTCGTACATGACCGGGCCGATCAGCGTGATGTCACTGCGCCGCACCGCGCCCAACCTGCATCGTCCGTTGCGGGTGGTCGCATTGCCGATATTGGCGGGCGTGGCCTTCGTGATGGCGACCGAGCTGCTGTACTGGGCACGCTGGCCGCTGACCGGTGAAATCATCCTGCTGATGGTTGTCGCCCTGCCTGTGTACATCTACTACCAGCGCAAGATTGGTTGGCATGATTTCGGCCGCCAGCTCAAAGGTGCGATGTGGCTGATCTGCTATCTACCGCTGCTGGCATTGGTGTCATGGGCAGGCAGCACGGCATTCGGCGGTGCAGGTTACCTTGGCTATGGCTGGGACCTGCTGCTGGTGGCGGCGATTGGCATCGTGTTCTATCTGTGGGGCGTCAACTCCGGCTGGCGCACGCCTTCGATGGATGTGGCCGAGCACGAGGCGCAGGCGCAGGCCTGAGATGGATCCGGGACGCCCACTGCATGCAGTGGGCGTTCGTGCGATGGTTCCGGTCTTCGCATCGATCGCCGACAATGTCGCCCTCCTTTGCTGGAAGCGATGATGTCCATCTACCTGACGCCGTTTGCACGTACCCGTTTGTTCCCGCGCACGCCGCGTGCCAATACCATTCAGGACTGCAGTGCCGAGGAATTCGAGCAGTACTTGAATGCGCACGCTGCCGACAAAGTGCTCGATGGCTATGCGCCGTTCTGCAAACTGCATGTCTACAAGAATTGGACCAGCACCCGCTGCCTGACGGTACCGGTCACCGAGCAGAACCGGCACCTGCTGCGTTCGGGCTATGAGGTACGCAGCCGCGACGAGTTGCCGGTGCTGGTGCGCTGGTTTGAAGGCGTTGAGCCGGCCGTGGCCGAGTATCTGGTGGTCATCCTCTACAGTCGCGAGCAGCTGGAGAAGGAAGGCTCGCCGATCGAAGCCGACTGGGGCGTCGTCGGTTGCCTGTATACCGCCACGGCTGAAGAAATCCCGATGGCGCCCATCACCATGATGCGCAACGCGCTGGGTGTTGAGGAAGGTGGCTCCGGTGTGCCGATTGATCGTGTCGCCTATGCCCGTGCCGTGGAATTCTGGGGCGCAAATGCAAACTGGCGCTGATCCGCTGCCGATCACTGCCAAGCGAGCCGGTTTTTTTGCAATCAGTGGCTGGTATCTGCTGTTGGCGATGCTGGTGTTTGCGATGGAAGTGTTCATTGCCACGCGCCTGCCGCATGTGTCCTGGGTGCGTGCCTATCTCGGCGATGTGCTGGTGGTGGTGTTGCTCTATGCGATGATCCGCAGCGTACTGCGCATCAACGACTATCTGGTCCTGCTGATGGTGTTCGTGTTCGCCTGTGGAATCGAATTCGCCCAGTACTTCCACGTCGCAGAGCGGCTTGGCTATGTGCGTGGCGATGTGATGTACACGATCATTGGCAACACATTTTCGTGGGGCGACATCATCTGCTACGCAGCGGGCTGCGCTATAACAGGCCTCATCGTGCTGCTATCAGGCGTGTATCGCCGCATTCATCGTTGAAGCGAAGTGCGCAGCAGGTCTGCATGACATTACTGCAGCTGCGTCTTTAACAAGCCTTAACAGCTGTTCGCGTAGAATACGCCGGCTCAGCATCATTCAGCGATTACGCACAGGCACCCTGCCTGTTGATGCTTGGACAGCCGGCACTACGCCTTTACCGGGATGATCCCGGTTTTTTCTGTCCCCGACCGTTCCCGTGGCCTTGCCGCGGGGCATTCCTTCGTGCGCATTACGGCCTGCGCGAACTCATGCAAGCCAAGGCCAAGCACGCAATCAACTCAGTAACGGGAGGACTGGTCCTGTCATGTCTACAGGTGAATCCACTATCCGCAATGAGCCGCTGCAAATCGAAGACATCACCGTCATCGATAAGGCAAAAGTAAAAAAAGCAGTCACCGCCGCCGCGTTGGGTAATGCGATGGAGTGGTTCGACTTTGGTGTATATGGCTTTGTCGCCTATGCCTTGGGCAAGGTGTTTTTCCCGGAAGCGTCGCCCAGCGTGCAGACCATTGCCGCGCTTGCAACGTTCTCGGTGCCGTTCCTGGTGCGTCCGCTGGGCGGCGTGTTCTTTGGGGTCATGGGGGACAAATTCGGCCGGCAGAAAGTGCTGTCGGCAACCATCATCCTGATGGCAGTCAGTACCTTCTGCATCGGCTTGATTCCATCGTATGAAAGCATCGGCATACTCGCGCCGATCCTGTTGCTGCTGTGCAAGTTGGCGCAGGGTTTCTCCGTTGGTGGTGAGTACACCGGTGCCGCGGTATTCGTTGCCGAGTTCGCACCTGACCGGCGCCGTGGTTTCCTCAGCAGCTGGTTGGATTTCGGTTCGATCATTGGCTTTGTCTCCGGTGCCGGCGTGGTGGTATTGCTGAGCAGCATCGTTGGCGAAGCGCAGTTCCTTGAATGGGGCTGGCGCATTCCGTTCTTCCTTGCTGCACCGTTGGGCCTGATTGGCCTGTACCTGCGTCACGCAGCGGAGGAAACGCCGGCTTTCACCGAGCAGCTCGAGCGCATGGAGAAGGAAGACCAGGACGCCGTCGGCAGCGCGCCGCGTATCTCCTTCAAGGAGATCGTGACCAAGTACTGGCGTTCGTTGCTGGTCTGTGTGGGTATCGTGCTGGTCACCAACGTCACCTACTACATGTTGCTGACGTACATGCCCACCTACCTGTCGCACAACCTGCATTACTCTGAAGACCATGGTGTGCTGATCATCATCGTGGTGATGGTGGGCATGCTGTTCGTGCAGCCGTTTGTTGGCATGGCCAGTGATCGCATCGGCCGCCGGCCGTTCATCGCCGCAGGTAGTATTGGTTTGCTGATTGCAGCGATTCCGGCGTTCCACCTGATCACCAGCGGAAACACCGGTTGGATCTTCGTTGGCCTGTTGTTGCTGGCGGTATTGTTGAACTGCCTGATCGGCGTGATGGCCTCAACCTTGCCGGCGATGTTCCCGACACGTGTGCGCTACAGCGCGCTGGCCAGTGCATTCAACATCTCGGTGATCATTGCCGGTGTCACTCCGACGCTAGCCGCCTGGTTGGTTGAGACCACCGGTGATTTGATGATGCCGGCGTACTACCTGATGGTGGTGGCGCTGATTGGCCTGGTAACCGCGTACTTCATGCACGAAACCGCCAGCAAGCCAATGCGCGGCGATACGCCGAATGCTTCCAGCCGCCGCGAAGCGCGCGAGCTGCTGCAGGAGCAGTACGATCATATCGAAGCCAGCGTTGATGGCATCGATGCTGAGATCAACGACATGCAGGATAAGCTCGCCGACCTGGAGCGGCGCAAGCAAGCCTTGATTGATCGTCATCCAGACCTGGTCTGACCAGCTTCGCTCCCTCCCTTGCACCGAAGGTGCAGGGGGGGGCGGCGTTTGCCTGTGTAGAGCCGAGCCATGCTCGGCTGGGGCTCAACCAGGAGAGCCTCTGCCGAGCATGGCTCGGCACTACCGCTTCGCCCCCTCCCTTTCGCGCAGCGAAGGGGAGGGCTGGGGAGGGGTGTTCTTCGCAAGAAACTCAACGCGCAGGCATCTCTGGTTTGCAGTCGTAGCCCGGATAAGGGCAGCACCCCCGCGGGCCTTTGGCGATCTGAAAGACCACGAAATCCTTGTTCCCGGGTGCGCTGCGCTTACCCGGGCTACGTCATTTCCGCTATCAATCCTTCGCGTTGATCAGGAACGCAGATCAAACATTGCACCGAAAACGCAGCGCGTTGAGCTGCGGAAAGCGCGCGATGATGGCAATGGCGTCTTTCCAGTGTGTCTCAAAGGCTTCGTCCGGCACCGGCAGAAATGCAGGGTCCACCCCGTCGAAGCGGAATTCAATTCCCCGATCCGGCACCAGCTGACGGGTGATCGCAGTCGGCGTGCGGCCGTTGCGCAGGTGCCAGACAAGTTCTTCAATCACGGTATTCCAGGCATCCACTTCAAGATCATCAATCCACTGCATGTGGCGGGTCCTTGGCTCGGTGGTAGTGCAGGGCAACGCGGGTAGGTGAAGTACTGAGTACGGCTGAATCCGGTTAGTGCGCTTCCGATCATCGCTCAAAATGGCTGGCATCGCCTTATCTGTAATGTGGTGCTGTACCGGATGCTTGCCCGGCGGTGAGTCCGTCGCATGTTCGGATATTCAAGATGAATCTCACGATTCGATATCTGATAGTCCGGATAGCATGAATTTTCAATCAGTTATCTGCGACTACAGCGTAGGTGGTAACCCTCGAAATAAAACAGATATGGCAGCTACGGGGTGACAGTTGCTGCATTGACTACCTCAACTCTCATCCGAATACAAAAAAACCAATGCCGTGAAAATTCGTTGCGACGACTTCTGGTAGATTCCGCGAAAGGAATCCGATTGGTGTCTGCAGATTGCAGACGGTCATCACATCTGGAATAGGCATGGATAAGCTGAATAACCTTCTGGCACAGGTCGCTGTGCTGGGCAATGCGCAGCGTCAGTACCAACTGCAGTGCGCCGAACTTGGCAGCAATGTGGTCGAGCGCTGGTGGGGGCGTGATGCCTTGTCCGCACACGCATCGACCGAAGTGGACGTACTTTCCACTGATCAGCACATCGATCTGGATGCATTGCTCGCCAAGCAGGCAGCGTTGCTGATCCGCACCGCGGATGGCGGCGAACAGCGACGCAGCGGTTTGATTGCTTCTGCGCAACGCATGGGCAGTGATGGTGGATTGGTGCGCTACCGTTTGTCACTGCATTCCTGGACCTGGTGGTTGCAGCACGCGCGGCATAGCCGGGTTTTCCAGGAAAACAATGTGCGGCAGATTGTGGACGCCGTGCTGCAGGACTATCCGGACCTGGCCAACTGGCGCTGGGCCGAAGGCTGCGATGAGTTTATTGCATCGCGCGTGCGCAGCTATTGCGTGCAGTACCGCGAAAGTGACCTCTATTTTCTGCAACGGCTGCTAGCCGAAGAAGGCATGGGTTGGCGGCTGTGCCAGGACGAGCAAGCACCGTGTGGCAACAGCATGGAGATCTTCGCCGACAGCCAGACGCTGCCCGAGGATGCGGCGAGCGCCAAAACCGGCGTGCGCTTCCATCGCAGTGATGCCACCGAGTCGAGCGACAGCATCCAGGCACTGGGCAGAAGCCGTGCCTTGGGCAGCACCCGCATCAGCCTGCTCAGCGACGATTACCGCACCGTGCGTGGCATCACGGCGCAACTGCCGTTGGATGGCGGCGGCGAGCAATCGCAGCGCGAGAGCTACGACCCGGTCGGCGCCTACGCTTTCAGCAACGCCGCCGCGGCAGCGTGGTACGCCAGGCTGCAGGCACAGTCGCATGAAGTGCACGGCCGCACCTGGCTTGGCCAGGGCACTGTGCGTGGTTTCCAATCCGGTACCTGGCTGCAGGTAGTGCAGGCCCCGTTTACATCAGCACCAGAATTGCTGCTGACCGAAGTCGAACACGCCGGGGTCAACAACCTGCCCACCGATGTTCGCCAGGCAATGGACGATGCGCTGGGAAAAGCGCCCTTGGGCACAGCGGACGCAACGCTATGGCAACAAGCCGAGAAAGTGGGCTACGCCAACCGTTTCAAGGCTACCGAGCATGCAATGCCATGGCGGCCCGCATTGGTGGATGGCACCGGCCAGCGCTTGAACCCACGACCAACCGCGCCGGGTTACCAGACCGCACGCGTGGTGGCCTCGCATGGCGGTAAGAGCCAGGACGTCCACGCCGACAGCATGGGGCGCATCCGTGTCTGCTTCCATTTCCAGAACGGCGAAGCCGACACCACCTGGTTGCGCGTCGCACAGCGTTACGCCGGCCCCGGCGTTGGCGCACAGTTCCTGCCGCGCATAGGCCAGGAAGTGCTGGTGGGCTTTTTGGATGGCGATATCGACCGCCCCATCGTCCTGGGCGCGCTCTACAACGGCCGCGGCGAAGCCGGTATTGCACCCACACCGGCTGGCGCCAGCGCCAGTGACGACCGCAGCGCCTACGCACAGGCCCGCGATGGCGCCGCCAGCGCACAAGCCAACCTGAGTGGCGGCCACGCCCCAGCGTGGCATGCAGCAGGCGCCGGCGACGATGCACACCGCAATGCCGGCGCGGTCTGGGGCATCCGCTCGCGCGAATGGGAAGGCGGCGAAGGCAGTAATCACCTGCTGTTCGACGACAGCGACCAACAACTACGCGTGCAGCTGGCCAGCAGCCAACAGACCTCGCAGCTGAGCCTCGGTCACCTGCGTCACCAAGCCGACAACTTCCTCGGCAGCCTGCGTGGCACAGGGTTTGAACTGCGCAGCGACGCCTGGGGCGCAGTACGGGCAAGCTCCGGTGCCTGGTTCAGTGCGTATGCGCATCGCAACAGCAGCCCCGCCGGCGAAGCGGTGCAACCAGCGGCCTTGCTCAACCAGCTGCAAAGCCTGAGCACCCGCTTCAGCCAAGCCGCACGCACCCACCTGACCAGCACGCTGGTAATGAAGGAAGGCGCCCGCAGCAAGGACAGCTCCAGCCTCGTGCCGGATCAGGCGCCGCTGGCTGCAATGCTGGCCAGCGCCAAGACCACGGTCGCAGGCGCTGCGTTCGATGCTGCAAGCGGCGAAGCTGCACAGCGCCAGGCCACAGCAGGTGCCGACCGCGTCCCCCACAGCGGCGACCCGCTGCTGGGATTTGCCGCACCCGCTGGCATCGTGCACGTCGCAGGGCAGGCCCTGCACTGGTCGGTAGGCGAAGGCCTGCTGCTGGCTAGTGGCGGCGACAGCGATACCGCCGTAATGGGCAATGCGCGTCTGCATGCCGGGCAAGCCATCGGCATGCTGGCGTGTGCGGTTGAGGGCGGCGCGGGCGACGGCAACGCATTGAGCGTGGTTGCCGGTACCGGTGAGTTGAATGTGCAGGCCCAGAACGACGAAGTGCGACTGCAGTCAAAGCAGGCATTACGCGCAGCCAGTGCGCAGGGCGTGGTGGAGCTTGCCGCGGGTAAGACGATTCACATCGCTACTTCGGGTGGCGCCAGCGTCACCATGGAGGGCGGGAACATCACGTTCAACTGCCCGGGCACGATCACCGTGCATGCGAGCAAGAAGTCGTTTGTTGGCTCAAGTAGCTACAAGCACGAGCTCCCTAAATGGACTCTTGGGGATATGAAGATGAAGCGACTCGTTGGTTTTTCGGGGTAATGCATGAATAGCCGAATTGTATGGATGCCGTTCTTGTTCAGCGCGCTGCTTGGTTGCGAAAAGCCACCAGTAACTCCTACCCAGGAGCAGCTGGTTTCTGAACGAGCTTCGGCTCTGGAAGACGCGGTGATTGGAGACAGGTCGGTGGAGCCCGCTGACTTAGTTGTGCCTCGTTCAGAAATTGGGGCTGAGCGCGAAAGGGAATTAATCCTGCTCGCCCATTTGCTGCCGGAGCCTGCGTGTAAGGAAGAGCCATTGGCGACGTATTTCTTCACGCTCTTGGGGCGAAATTCCGTGGATGACTGTGGGCGCCAGAACCCGAAGGTGGTCGCGGCGTTTGATGCATTGATGGAGGAAGCGACAGAGGCCGAGCTTCCCGATCCGGCTATCCCTCCTTTGAGTGATCGATTGCTCAGCGGGCCCAGCGAACCGGGTAAGCCAGTCTCGCTGGGTGGGGAAACTTGGTGGTACTACACGGCCTGTCAGGCGCATCAGTGCAATACAAATTTGCTGGCGATGCTGTACTTGCCCACGCAGGGAAGGATGGTGGGTCGGCTGGTTGCACGCTGCAAAGTGTGGTGGCTGGGCGATCCCGGGCCGGAGCAGCGTGCTCTTATCAACGCAATTGACCCGGTTGATACCGAGTACCAGGACGATGAAGTCACTTGCGGGCTGGGGACATGAGCGAAACCGGAATGGAACGCTTTCTCCGAGCGTTGTTTATACGAGAGACAAGCGGAAGGACAAAGATAGTCAATGAGTTCGGCTATGCCGGGAAGTATCAGTTTGGCGAAGCTGCGTTGGAGGATCTTGGATACTTCAAAGGCGACGGCAAACCCAACTCGCGTGACGGGAAATTTCTCTACGATTGGGGCGGCGTTTGGACAGGGAAGAACGGGGCTACCAGCTTGGCGGCGTTCCTTGATAGTGAAGCGTTGCAGGACAAGGCCGCTGAAGAATGGGTGCTGCTGCTCTGTAGAAACGGAAAGCACTATGGCGCCGACAAATTTTACGGGCAGACAATCGCTGGAATCCAGGTCACTGAGTCTGGCGTAATTGCTGCGGCCCACTTGAAGGGCTACGGATCAGGAAAGCCTGATGGCGGCCGGTGGAGGGCGCCGGGCGTGCTGGCATTCCTACGAACGGGCGGAAGAGTGGATGCGGCTGATGCGAAGGGCACTCTTGTATCCAGCTACATGAGCAAGTTCGGCGGGTATCAATTGGGTTGCTGCTCTCCTCAAGAGACACCAATGCGTTGGGCGTATCCGTTTGACGTTCAGAGCAATCCGGACGCCAAAACGAAAGGCGCTGCCGTCGATAGCGGAGCGTACCTAGGCGTAGCGCCTAATGAAGTTGGCGCGCTTTCCAGAGTGGATGACGGCTTCTATCCATTGGGTGCGAATGGCCTTTGGCACGGTGGAATTCACTTTGATGCTGGCAGCGGTACCCTCATGGCGCAGGCCGGTGGCGTGCGTTGCATCAAGGATGGCGAAGTGATTGCCTACCGCATCGACCGCGAGTATCCGGCCATTGAATTTCCACAGGTAAGGCGGAAAGCGCTGTACGCCAGCGGATTCGCGTTGGTACGGCACACGTTGGATCTTCCGGCTGACGCCCTCACTACTTTTGATGCTGAGGCCGAAAAGAGTCGCGCGAAAACTGAGACGGCACCAAGTACCAAGGCTGGCCCGCAGAGCGCTCAGCCGGCGCCGTCTGCGGCAACGGCTCCAGCTCCGGTACAGCCAAAACCTGCTGATCAACAAGCACCCAAGCAAAGTGCAATAACCAAACTGACTTTCTACAGCCTTTACATGCATCTGGCCGATTTCAAAAGCTATGAGAGCATTTCAACCCGCCAACGCCCCGATTTCTGGTCGCAGAGCAGTGAGTTCGTAGTTGGAACCAAGGCGAAGGATCAACAGGAAGTTCCACCGCCGCCGCTGGACCTCAAGCCGGTGGCCGAAGATATCGAGTTGGTGAGCTGCGGCTGCGGCGGTGAACTCGTGTCGCCGCTGGAGGAGGCGTTGTCCAAGAAGTACCGCTTGGGCCAGGAGTGGGATAACGTGAGCATGGAGATGCATCCAGATGAGTGATCTACAGCCCGTCATCGGTATCAATATACGGAGCGAGGCGAGTGGCCGTAGTGCGCGCTTGGGCCTGCTGCCACGCCAAGCTCACATTTCGGTGAAAAACCGCAAAGGTGACTGGGGTCAGATAGATCGCATCATCAAAGGCGAGATTGCACCTGTTCGACCCGGTGAGCCAGTAGCGCCTGCGGCTGCACACGGATGGGTCTACTTGCCGGAAATGGATGCAGGGCCCAAGCAGCCGCCAAAACTTGGCGAGGTGGTGGTGCCCGAAACCCCGATACCGATCAATGCAGGCGCGCTGATTGGTCATATGGGCGAGTATCAGCAGTATGTAGATGCCCAAGCAGTGCCTCGCCGTGGCATTCGTCCGCTACTGCATTTGGAGGTATTCGCGGGCGACGAACTGCCGGACTTCATTGCGCAATCGCGGCGCTATGCCAGCCTTCAGAAAGAAGGCTCTGAAACGTTGTTTGTAGTGGATGCAGGCGCGCATCTGCGTCATCCAGCTGAGCCCGATGGCTTGCTTCCAGCAGGCACGATGCTGATGGAACTCAAAGACAGCGGTCTAAGCCCTTGGGTCAAGGTGCAACGTTGCGAGTTGCGCATCATGGATCGTGCCTCTCTAGGCACTTATTCCGCGCAAGATAAGAACTATGCGAACTTCAAGGAGGCGCAGTACACGGGCTTCTTTATCGGTGCTACTGCACAGGAAAGAACGCAGTCTGCGACGGTGGCAAAGGAGAAGGGATACAACCGCCGAGAATTGAAGTTTCCAATAGCAATGCCGTTCTGGGTCCTACGTAAAGGCCTGGAGTCGCCGCCTGCCGGGGGCATGAAGACGTGGACGCGCGCACCGTTACGTCTTGATGGCCCGCGAGGATCGGCCGTGGGCATGGTGCGTATTTTTTCCCGTGCCGATTTGGAAAGGACGAAGCTGCAATATCGCGCGTTGGATGAGGATGGAAACGGCTGGTGGCGTATATCTACGCGTGCGGAGACGCCGGGCATGCTTGCGCACGGCTGGGTTTGCGAGAAGGGTCACGACAAGGTTGGCTGGAAATCACCATGGATGTGGCCGGGCTTTGAAACCTTGGAAGAAAGCGGTGCCGAGCCGGTTGATCTATTCACGGCTAGCTTGCTCAAGCTTGGTGCATTGAGGAAAGAAGAGGTGCAGCAGTTCCAGATGCGCGCGGACAAGGTTGAAAAGAGCGTGCTGATCCGGAAGTTGCATGAGCAGTTGGACACTAATCGCAATGGGCACATCAGCAAGGCAGAGATGCTTGCAGCGAGCAGGCAGCCAATGTTGTTGCAAGCCCTGAGCCGTCTGATCGTGCGCTACGAAAGCGAGTGGGGTGGTGCCGATGACAAATGGAATGCGCTGGACCCGCTGATGCTGGACGGAACACCAGAGTGGCAGGCCGAAAAAATTCGGATAGGCCAGCTGCGCTGGTGGGCGGATGTTGCGGGTAAGGTAAATGGGTTTCCAACGAAGCCGGATGTCTACCATCTTCATCCGATTGGAATTCTGAGTAACTTCCATTCCCCCTTGAGAGTCCAAGAAAGCAACGATGATGGAGTTGTACACAAGAGCGGGGCAGACTGGCACTCGAGGTTCCCTGCCAGCAGGAGCATCGCTGATCTTGTGGAGCCATTTCAAAGTAATGTTCGTAGGTTTGTAGCGGCGCTCGAAGCGGGTGGGGTGAAGGTGACTATTTCGAACACGCTTCGTCCGCCGCAGCGATCATATTTGATGTACTACGCCAAAGAAATCAGCGACGGCTTGTCTCCAGATAAAGTTCCTCCGTTTGAGCCGCAGAACGGAGATGCACCAGTTAGGATTGATTGGCTACATTTGAATGAGCTCGGGCAGCCGGATATGGCGAAAGCGAAGGAGGCAGCGCGGCTAATGCATAGGCTATATAGAACTCAAGACGCCGTCGCAAAGCCATATAGGTCAAATCATAATCGTGGGGATGCCATTGATATGAGGTTCGATCCTGGCTGGGGTTTGGGGAAGACTGTTGTTGATGCAAGTGGTGCTAGTGTCTTGATAGGGGGGGAGCGTGGGATTATTAGTGTGGGTCACAGTTTCGGGGTAGTTCACTGGAACCATGCTGGCGAGAAAAGAAAAAAAGATGATCCGCATTGGTCAGCGACAGGAAACTAAAATGCGAAGAATTATGTATTTCCTTTTGCTGGCCGTAAGTTTTGGTTTGGTGCTTTCGTGCCAATCGCGAAATGACTCTCAACTGGGGGGGCGGGAAGCGCCCGGTGGCGGTACGTTAAGCGGTGGTGCGACTGAGGTTGAGCCAGTGGTTTTCTCGCCCGACCAAAAGATCGGCGGAGCGCAAGAACTTCAAGCGGGTAATGCGGGTCCGCTGATCGGTGGTTGGCGGTCGGTGGGGACCGAGTTGGATTATCGAAAGAACTATTTCTTCGGCATGCTGCCGTCGATTCCCGCGCAGGGTGAGCGCTTTGCGGCCTATGATTTGGTTGCAAATCGAGTTGTTTGCTGTGCCGTGGTCGAAGGTGGTGAATTGAGCGAAACCTATCTTGGTGAGAAACTTTACATTCCCGGGGCGTGGGTCAATGATCTAGTCAACAACTGGAATTTGGATGCGGCTCCTTATAGGCCTAGAGTTGTGGAACTCAAGTTAATAGATGCTCTTGGTAGCTATGACTTTCCCGTAGATAAGCGTCAAGTCGATGGAATATCCATGACGCGTGGTGGGGGGCTCGGCGGATTGCTGCTGCCAGAGAACAGTGAGGTTGTCGGGCTGGCTATGTTGCATATAGATGGCCATGTCTACACAGTAGACTGGAGCGGTCATTTGTTAGCTGACGACGATGGTGTTGTGCATACCTATGTGCTCAAATCGGACGATGGTGAAACGTTCAGCGTTGAGGTTCCATATGGAACAAATTGAGCTCCGACCCGTTATTGATTGAGTTAGCATGCGGCAGGTTGTATGTCTGGATTGGAAGGGTAACTTTTCTTGAGGTTGTGCCCAATAAATGTGCGCTGACCTAAAAAGCGTTTCGACTCGATTTTGCACGACCTTCATCTGCGGCGTATCAATCCGGAAATGCCGAATCACTAGCGCCTGTTGGGCAAGCCGACACCACCGTCAACGCAGTCAGAGACCTCCCTTTCGCATAGCGAAGGGGAGGACTGGGGAGGGGTGTTTTTGAGGCTGTGCACGCGTGCAGCAACCCCCTCCCAGCCAAGAGAGATCATGAAGATCATCAAAGCAATATGTGTCACCTCCGTAGCGCTACTCGGGCCAATCGCTTGCGACGCAGCGACGCCGGCGCCCGCGTCATGCCAAAGCAGGCGGCGGGCGCGTCCCGCACGACGACGATCCACTGCTCGGCTTCGCTGCACCCGCAAGCCGTTGCGCCTCCAATCGTTTAAGCGGAGGTTCTGTGTTGAGACTAAATTTTAAGCCTTTCTTAAATTCTCTATTTGAAGCTCGGTCACACGAAGGACTGGTTATTCTCCTCATGGGTCTTTTGGGGGCGCTCGCAGCATGTCAGGCAAGTGAGAAAGACGGGTCCCAGTTCGCGCCTGATAAAATTGGGCTTAGTCTGTCCGGCTTGAATTATACAGATATGCCAATTGGATCAATCTATGTAAATGGATCTTGGGGTGGAGCGGTTCAGCCGTACAATAACGGCAACGGTTCTGCGGGAAGTGTTGCGTTGCCTTATCCTTGGAAACCTGGAACGAAGGTGACAGTAAAATGGAGTGATGACGCACTGTATGTGCGTGATAAGCATTCTTTGTATGCAGAAGAGGTTGAAGTTCCCCCGTATTCGATGATCAATTCGGGTTATTTGTGGGTTGCATTCTTTCCAGGTCGGAAAATTAAGGTTTATGCCTCTGGCTATTACCCTGGTCACTTGAATTTCCCCGATCGACTGCTGACCCCCGCGGAAACATGCAAACGTGATCCAGAGTGCATGGATTGGTATCGAAGCAAGGCGCCGCCAAGGGCAGGTCATTACTAGTCGAGGTACAAATTTTTTGCTGGCCAGGCGTGACCAGCAGGATGCGAGCGGCTTTTGATATCAAATGCTCACGAGGTGATCGGGGGCATGGACGTCAACGACAGATGTCCGGCGTAGCCAATGCTGAAACTGGCTGCTCCGCTTCTGCAGGCTGCGTGGGCATCCCTAGTCGAGGTGACGAGACCCAAGTGTAGTGATCCGATGGATTGTTGGTGGGCGGTCCGCTGGCGTTGTATCCGCTTGGACCGGTGGTACGACGTGACTAGATGGTTGTGTTAGCTGTCGCGAAAACGTGATGTTGGTCGCTCAAATCGCAAATATTTGGTGTCAGCACCATTGTGAACAGGCTAAATGCCCTCCTGTTTGCGTACAGCAAACCCAGTGATTCCGGCAGATTCCCCGCTGTTCCCACCAATCCAACCCCTCCAACCCGTAACGCGGGCTATAGGAAAGTTCTGATAGATTCGGCTTGGGGGATCCTACCGCGTCTGCTGAATGGCAGACGGGAAACGCATTGGGTTGGCATGGATAAGCTGAATAGCCTGATGGCGCAGGTGGCTGCGCCGAGTGATGCACAGCGTCAGTATCAATGGCGATGCTCGGGATTTGGCGGGGGCATGGTCGAACGCTGGTGGGGCCGCGATGGCCTGTCTTCGCATGCGCAGACGGATGTGGATGTGCTGTCCACCGATCAAGGCGTTGCGCTGGACGCGCTGCTTGGCACCCAGGCGGTGCTGGTGATGCGCATGGCCGATGGTGGCGAGCAGCAACGCAGTGGTCTGGTTGCGCACGCACAGCGCATGGGCAGTGATGGCGGATTGGTGCGCTACCGCCTGTCGCTGCGGTCGTGGACCTGGTGGCTGCAGCATGCACGGCACAGCCGTGTGTTCCAGGACAAGAGCGTGCGCGAGATCGTCGACGCCGTGCTTGCCGACTATCCGGACCTGGCCAATTGGCGCTGGGCCGAAGGCTGCGATGAATTCATTGGTACGCGCGTGCGCAGCTATTGCGTGCAGTACCGCGAGAGCGATCTGGATTTCCTGCAGCGGCTGTTGGCCGAGGAAGGGCTGGGTTGGCGCCTGTACGCCGAGGAACAATCCTCTTGCGGCAACGGCATGGAGATCTTCGCCGATAGCCTCGGCCTGCCGCAGGACGCCAGCAGCGCCGCAGCCGGTGTGCGCTTCCATCGCAGTGATGCCACCGAATCCACGGACAGCATCCAGACGCTGGGTCGACGTCGCACCCTGGGCAGTACCAGCCTGAGCCTGCTCAGCGATGATTACCGTCAGGTGCGCAGCATCAGCACGCAGCTGCCCTTGGACGGTGGCGGTGAGGCCTCCAAGCGCGAAAGCTATGACGTTGTTGGCGCATATGCCTTCAGCAATGCGGGTGCGGCCGATTGGTATGCGCGCTTGCAGGCGCAGGCGCATGAAGTCCACGGCCGCAGCTGGCAGGGCCAGGGCACGGTGCGTGGTTTCCAGTCCGGTACCTGGCTTGAGGTGCAGCAGGCGCCGTTTGCGTCCGCGCCCGAGTTGTTGCTGGTGGAAGTGGAGCACGCGGGCATCAACAACCTGCCCACTGATGTACGCAAGGCGATGGACGATGCCTTGGGTAGCACGCCGATGGCTGGGACCGATGCCGGGCTGTGGCAGCAGGCCGAGAAAGTGGGCTATGCCAATCGCTTCAAGGCGACCGAGCGGAACTTGCCGTGGCGGCCGGCGCTGGAAGATGGCATCGGTCATCGCCTGAATCCACGGCCGACCGTGCCGGGCTATCAGACCGCGGTGGTCGTCGCGGGGCAGGGAGGCAACAGCAAGGACGTGCATGCCGACAGCCTTGGCCGGATTCGGGTGCGCTTCCACTTCCAGGATGAGCAGGGCGACACCACCTGGCTGCGGGTAGCCCAGCGCTATGCGGGCCCCGGTGTTGGCGCGCAGTTCCTGCCGCGTATCGGCCAGGAAGTGCTGGTCGGTTTCCTTGAGGGTGATATCGACCGTCCCATCGTGTTGGGCGCGCTCTACAACGGCCGTGGCGAAGCGGGCGTTGCGCCCACGCCCGCTGGTGCCAGCGCCGACGCCGATCACAGCGCTTATGCGCAGGCGCGCGATGGCGCCGCCAGTGCGCAGGGCAATCTCAGTGGCGGCCATGCCCCGGCCTGGCATGCGGCAGGCGCCGGCGACGATGCGCATCGCAATGCGGGCGCGGTATGGGGCATACGTTCCCGGGAGTGGGACGGTGGCGAAGGCAGCAATCACCTGCTGTTTGATGACAGCGACCAGCAACTGCGTGTGCAGCTGGCCAGCAGCCAGCAGACCTCGCAGTTGAGTCTTGGCCATCTGCGCCATCAGGCCGACAACTTCCTTGGCAGCCTGCGCGGCACCGGCTTCGAGCTGCGCAGTGATGCCTGGGGCGCGGTGCGTACAACGTCGGGCGGCTGGTTCAGTGCCTATGCGCACCGCAGCAACAGTCCGGCGGGCGAAGCCGTGCAACCGGCGGCCCTGCTCAATCAGTTGCAGGCCTTGAGTACACGCTTCAATCAATCGGCGCGCACGCATCTGACAACTGCGTTGGCGATGAAGGAAGGCGCACGCGGCAAGGACCGCTCCAGCATCGTGCCAGACAAGGCGCCGCTGGCAGCGATGTTGGCCAGTGCCAAGACCACGGTTGCCGGTACGGAATATCAAGGTGCCAGCAGCGAAGCCGAGCAGCGGCAGGCAAGTGCCGGTGAGGGCCGGGTACCGCATAGCGGCGATCCGCTGCTGGGATTCGCGGCGCCGGCTGGCATTGTCCATGTCGCTGGGCAGGCACTGCATTGGTCGGTCGGCGAAGGCCTGCTATTGGCCAGCGGCGGCGACAGCGATACCGCGGTGATGGGCGACGCGCGTCTGCATGCAGGCCAGGCCATCGGCATGTTGGCCGCTGCCGTGGAAGGCGGTGCCGACGGCGGCAATGCATTGAGCGTGGTAGCCGGCACCGATGAACTGAACGTGCAGGCACAACACGACGAAGTGCGCATGCAATCAAAGCAGGCCCTGCGCGCAGCCAGCGCCCAGGGCGTGGTGGAACTGACTGCCGGCAAGACCTTGCACATCGCCACCACCGGTGGCGCCAGCGTCACCATCGAAGGCGGCAACATCAGCTTCAACTGCCCGGGCAAGATCACCGTGCATGCGAGCAAGAAGAGCTTCCTCGGTGGCACCCATCTGTCCACCGAGATGAACAGCTGGCCAGACCCACAATTCGATGATGTCTACGTGGTGCGGCACCGGGCCACGGGCGAGCCCATGCCCAATACGCGGGTGCAGCTCACCCGCGGTGATGGTGGCCGCAGCGAGCTGGTCACCGATGCACAGGGGCGCCTGCCGCGGCAGAGCGGGCAGGGTATCGATGAGGTGCTCATCAAGATTCTTGGGAAGGTCTAGCGCATGGAAGAGAAACAGGACGTTGTGCTGCCCAGCGGAGACTGGGACGAGGATGGGCGGCCGGTCGCACGTGCGCGGCTAACCCAGGTCAAGGACAAACGCGACAAGGTGGTCGAGGCCGATACCGATGCGGTGATTCCGGTGATCTTCCTGCCCGGCATCATGGGCACCAACCTGAAGTCGACGGTCACCGGCGATCCGGTATGGCGGCCACCGAACACGGATGGTGTCGGCGCGGTGCTGGGTGCGATCGGCCAGATGTTCGTGTTCCTGTTCCGTGGCGCTGCCACGCGGCAACGATTGTTGAATCCGTTGACATCGGAAGTGGACGACCGTGGTCCGCTTGATGCGGAGAAGACCATTCCCGAAACGCTGGCGCGCGAACGTGGTTGGGGCCAGTTGATGCGCTCGGCCTACAACCCGGTGATGGCGGAGATGCAGCGCAAGCTCAATGACCTGATGTCGGCGGGCAAGCTGCAGCCGTGGTGGGCCGAAGATGGCGCTCGCGCGCCGGCCGAGTATGGCGAGATGGTCGGCGGCAATGCCGCGCTTACCTTGGAGCAGGCCAAGCACGCCGCGCACTACCGCTTCGAGGTCTGGTCCGGTGGTTACAACTGGCTGCAGAGCAATCGTCTGTCGGCGCAGGACATCGTCGCGCGCATCGATAACGTGATCCTGCCGTATTACGCCACGCGCGGTATCAACGCGCAGAAGGTATTGCTGGTCACCCACTCCATGGGCGGCCTGGTGGCACGCGCGGTGTCGCAGGTGTCGAACTACGGCAAGTTGCTGGGCGTCTCGCATGGGGTGATGCCGGCAACGGGCGCAGCAGCTACGTATCACCATTGTCGTGCTGGCTATACCGGTGTTTCGAGCATCATCCTGGGCCGCGATGCCGGCGAAGTGGTGGCGATCCTCGCCAAATCACCCGGTGGCCTGGAGCTGCTGCCCGCTGCGGATTACAACGAAGGCAAGGCATGGCTGGAGCTGGGCGACGAGGGCCCGCGTCTGCCGGTTGGCGCAGATCCGTACAACGAGATCTACCTCAACACCAAATGGTATGGGCTGGTCCCCGAAGCCAATACCGGTCTGCTCGATCCGAGCGCACCGGCGCCAGCGGCGGCTTCGGCACGCGAAGAAGAAGATGGCCCAGCGCTGACGCCACGTACCGGGTTCCAGATCAATATCGAAGGTGTGCGCGACTTCCACAAGGACATCGAGCGCAAGTACCACAAGCCGACATTCGCGCATTACGGTGATGACGCCAAGCAGCTTGCCTGGGGTGACCTGGGCTGGAGCGGCGGCAGCATGAGCGGCGTGGATTCGGTGACGCCGGTATCGGACAACCACAACGGCAAGATCAAACTGCAGGACGCGGTTGGTGTGATCAAGCTGGAGATTGCCGATCCCGCCGATCCTGGTGATGGCACAGTACCGGCGTGTTCAGGTGCGGCCCCCAAAGCTGATGTCACGGGATGTTTCCGCCAAGGCAGTTTCGGCACCGGGCAGTACGCGCTGAAAGGAAAAAAAGGCTATGACCATCAAGGCAGCTACAACGACGAGCGCACCCGCTGGGCAACCCTTTACGCCGCAGTGCGGTTTGCGCAAAGCGCGGACTGGGCGTGAGGCGTTGCATGCGATGGCGCGGCGACCGCTGTTGCATGGCGTGCTGGCTGCCGTACTACTGACCTTTGCCTCGGGCGGCGTTGCCGGCGCGGCACCGAAACGACAGGGAAGCGAAATGAAGACTTTGTGCGTTGGCCGATTCCTGCTGGATGTGCCTGCTGCGACCTCGATCCAGCCCGGTTACGTGTATGCACGCAAGAAGGTGGAGACGACTACCGGTGTATCGGCCGAAGCGTTCCGTCAGCGCGTGGCTGCGCGCATCGCGGCGCTGAAGGCAGCGCGGCATCGTGCGGGTGAGTCCATGTCGGTCAGCGAAACGCGTATTGACGATGATGCGGTGCTGGTGACGTCCTGGCTCAGCGAAAGCAGCCGCGCCGGTCATCGCCAGGAGCTTTACGTGCTGGACCCAATGCACAACGTGCAATACCTGGTCAGTGGCGAGACCGAGGCCGCGAAGTTGCCGGCCGCGATCGAAAACTATCGCGCCTTGCGACCGAGGATCAGCTATCGCGATCCCAATACCATTCCGACCACCGCGGGATTCTGCGTCGACTCGGGTTTCATAGCGGGCAATCGGATCAACAGCGAGGAGATGACCATCGGCCTGCGTCCGCGTGCGCATCCGGGCGCGCGCATGACCTTGATGTCGTATGTCACCGGCAAGCCTGATCAGCCCTTGCTGCAGCGTGCCTCCGATCTGCCGCCGGAGTATGCAGCCGCCGCAGCGCGGATGCGCAATCTGCGCCGTGGTGAACGCAACGTAGGGCCGATCCAGGGGCAGGAGATTCTTGCCCATGCAGAAGCCGACGGGGGCAAGATGTACGCCTTCCTGTGGGAATCACAGGGCCGTGCGGAGTCCTTGCAGTTCCCGTTCCTGTCGTTGCAGCTGCTGACCGAAGAGAAGGCCGATGCACCGGCATTCCGCGATGACGCACAGGCGCTGGGGCTGTGGGACCAGGTGCTGGGCAGTCTGCGCCTGCGCCCCGGTGCAATCTGAGTTTTTCTCGATTGTGGGAACGGCGTCAGCCGTGAAACAGATGGTGGTGGAGGTTCCGGATATTTTTGTCATCTGCGGATCTGCCAGCTTCGCGGCTTACGCCGTTCCACAACAGCAGTCTTGGTTTTTTCCGGCAGTTCAAGCTGCGTTTGCGGCCACGCATAATCGGTATTTTTGTAGGAGCGGGGGGGGGGCGGCGGCGGGCGGGGGGGGGGAGAACGGGAGTAATGATGAAGTGAGGCGGGGCGCCCGGGGGGGGGGGGGGGGGGCGGGGAGGGCACCCCCC